>JAPOKA010000224.1 GCA_029977865.1 bacterium | reverse complement strand
CGGACGAGTGCGTGACGAAGCTCGAGCACGAGCTCCTTGTCTCGAAAGCCGCCGTTGCCGAACATCAGGCTACGCTGGACGCCTTGACCTCCGCTCTGAACGCCAAACGGTCAGAGGCGGCGGCGCTGGCGAAGCGGTTCGCCGAGACGAAGAAGAAGCTCGCGTCGATTGCCAAGCGCGCCGACGCCGACGCGGTGGCTCGGAAACAGATGGAGCACAAGATGAGCCGCGCGGCGAAGGACGCCTCCGACTCGGAGACTCGTCTAGCGCGTCTGCACGAGGACCACCCGTGGATCGAAACGGAGTCGCACCTGTTCGGCGTCGCGAACGGCGAGTACGATTTCACCACGCGCGATCCGATCGCGGCGACGGCGGAGCTCGCGGATGCCGAGGCGACGCAGCAAAACCTCGCTAAGAAGATCAACAAGAAGGTGATCGCGATGTTCGACAAAGCCGAGTCCGAGTTCAAGGCGCTGCAGGAGAAGCGCCGGATCGTGCTGAACGAC
>JAPOKA010000223.1 GCA_029977865.1 bacterium | reverse complement strand
GTAGCGATGGTGATACCGCGCTCACGCTCTTCGGGGGCGTTATCAATCTCATCAAAGGCTTTGGCGTCGCCGCCGAACTTTGCGGCCAGCACCCGGGTCAGGGCTGCGGTCAGGGTGGTTTTGCCGTGGTCGACGTGACCGATGGTGCCCACGTTGACATGCGGCTTGCTACGCTGGAATTTCTCTTTAGACACTTTCTGATTTCCTCAACAGTGCTTGGTTAACTGGCCTTCTTCATCATCACTTCCGTGACGCTTGAAGGGGCGGGTAGGTACTGACTGAACTCCATAGAGTAAGTCGCGCGGCCCTGCGAGGAAGAGCGAAGCGAAGTGGCATAGCCGAACATTTCGGACAACGGCACTTCAGCACGGACTATTTTTCCGGACGGCACATCTTCCATCTCGGAGATCATCCCGCGCCGCGAATTAAGGTCGCCGGTGATGCCGCCCATATATTCTTCAGGGGTAACGACTTCGACGCGCATGATGGGTCCGAGCAGAACCGGCT
>JAPOKA010000222.1 GCA_029977865.1 bacterium | reverse complement strand
CCTGACCCCGGAAATTGGTTCGGTGGGTGGTGGCACTGCCGTGCGCGTCATGG
Organism: bacterium; assembly: GCA_029977865.1. Classification (GTDB taxonomy): domain Bacteria; phylum Planctomycetota; class Phycisphaerae; order Phycisphaerales; family SM1A02; genus VGXO01. The sequence continues at coordinate 455 of JAPOKA010000222.1, read as the reverse complement.
GAACTGGTCTGAGAGGGGATTCGGTGCGGTGCCGTTTCGGCATGGAGGTTGTCCCTGGGACCTACGTCGGCGGCGACGAGCTCTGCGTCGGCCAGGACCCTGATGATTCAGCTCCAGGGTCTATGATGACTTTGGATCGGTGCATGGGATGGGTGGAGGTCGTGTGCGTCTCGCCTCCCCACGCTGCCGGCGTGGTGACCGTGGAGGTGAGCGCGTCCGAGGGCGGGTTCAGCACGAGCAAGGTCGAGTTTGCGTACCAGCCGGCGGCGGTGGTGTTCTCGGTGCAGCCTGCTACAGGCCCGTCCGCGGGCGTGGGCGTGGTGAGCGTGGTGGGTGACCACCTGCTGGGCGACGCGCTGTGCGGCTTCGGGTCGTCGGAGCCTTCGTCCGCGCACGTGGTGTCGTCGGCGCTGGTGAAGTGCGAGCCTCCGGCGCGTGCGCCCAGTATTGCCGGG
>JAPOKA010000221.1 GCA_029977865.1 bacterium | reverse complement strand
CTCACCAACAAGCTAATCTTACGCAGGCTCATCTAATAGCGAAAGCTTCAAAGAGAGGCCTTCTTTCTCCCGAAGGAGGTATACGGTATTAATCCGGGTTTCCCCGGGCTATCCCCTTCTACTAGGTAGATTCCTACGCGTTACTCACCCGTTCGCCGCTCGTCAGCACCGGATTCAGCAAGCTGAATCTTTATGTCTGTTACCGCTCGACTTGCATGTTTAAAAGTTACCGCCAGCGTTCAATCTGAGCCATGATCAAACTCTTCAATTGAATTTTGAATTAAGTGCCTAAATGACACTAAATCAGTTTATTAAATTATATAAATATAATCTAAATACTGACTTTGGTAAGTTGCGCTTAATTATAAGCGCCCACACGAATTACTTATTTAAAACTTTTAAAAAACTTCCCTTCGCGAACGAGGGATGCGCAGTATACATCAAAAATATAGGTTTAAAAGGAGTTTTTAACTATTAATTAATAATAATTTTTGCAGCTTTTTTCTTT
>JAPOKA010000220.1 GCA_029977865.1 bacterium | reverse complement strand
GTGATGCATTCGTTCGGCCCGTTGCTCTAGATGCGTAACGCGGATGGCCGTGGTCCAAGTCGCACTCGAGAAGACGTGTCACTCACACACGCTGCCCCTTGTGCACTCACGCAGGCACGCTCCTCGAGCGCGAGATCGAGCTCGCCTTCTTCGTGCCCCTCATCATCGGCCACGGCGGCAACTCGGGCGGCCAGGCGGTCTCCACTGTCATTCGCTCCATCGGCCGGCGATCGCCCTCCGCCTCGGAGGCGATCTCGCAGGCCGGGGAGGGCGTCCTCGGCGGCGGGTCGACTCGAGCGCGAACGACGCGCGGGTCCGTGCCCGGGATCTTCGTCCCGGGGAACGGAGGGAGCTACAAGCAAGTGCGGAGCATCGCGAGCGAGACCGCGAGGGCGGCGACCGCGAAGGCGGAGGCGGCGGCGGCGAGCTCGGCCCGGAGGGCGAGGGTGGTCCTGCCGTCGACCTCGTTGAGCGCATCGATGACGCGTCCGTACTGCGAGGGGTCGGTG
>JAPOKA010000219.1 GCA_029977865.1 bacterium | reverse complement strand
TGGGTTCGAAGATGTTGCAACAGATCGATGTACCACGAGAAAGGAAGGGCGGGATTCACACCACCTTGCATAAGAATACGAGAACCACCAATGGCCTCAAGTTCCGTGACCCGATCGGAAATTTCCTCATACGTTTGGGTGTAAGTTTGTTCATGACCCGGGGGGCGATAAAACGAACAAAATTGACAATTGATGGTGCACACGTTGGTGTAGTTGATGTTGCGGTCCACCAGATAGGTCACCTTGCCGTTCGGATGCATGTTCATGCGGCGTAGATGTGCGGCCTGCATCAACCGATGCAGAGGTGCTTCTTCGTAGAGTATGGTGGCTTCTTCACGACTCAAACGATGCTCCTCGGAGGTTTCACGCGTCCACGTGGCCTGTCGTTCTAAAATCTGAGACCATGACATGTAGCGTCCCTCAGACCATGGGCGTCCCAACAATAGCCTCGATTTCCTCAATGGTTTTTGGACAATCTTCAGTCAAAATTACAGGTCCTTCCTTCGTGA
>JAPOKA010000218.1 GCA_029977865.1 bacterium | reverse complement strand
CTCGGTGGTGAGACAGCGATGAATTGCTCGCTCTGCAAATACAGAGCACAGGTGCTCGGCTTTGAGACAGAGGTGGGCCTAGCCCAGGCCAGCCACCATCACCATGTGGAGGGCCTGACCGATGGCTGCGATCTATGCGAGCGCGAGTGCACCGGTGCTTGTCAGCCCGATGGTGTGCCTATTCCGCTGGGGGGTGGGCATCCTTCTCCCATACATGGAGACCACACTCACGACCACGACCACGACCACGACCACGACCACGACCACGATCACGCCCATGACCATGGACATCACCCCTATCCGCATGCGGAACATCCCTTAGGCCCAAGCACCCTTCGTGCTCGCCGTGTGGATTCAAAGACAGATGCCCCTGAATCCTGAAGGACGCACGTTGTCACTCGTTTTCTCAATGAATCTGTCCCGCGTAAGTCCAAAGAGACTTGCCCATATAAGCGAGGCTGATCAATCCAGGAGCAAGCTGATTGTTCTTGCTTTTTCCACAGAATCAGCC
>JAPOKA010000217.1 GCA_029977865.1 bacterium | reverse complement strand
GATTCACACGGAATTTCACGTGCTCCATGCTACTTGGGATACAATCTAATTGTTTCAATTTTCGAGTACGAGACTATCACTCTCTATGGTCAAATATTCCAAAATGTTCCTCTAATTGTTGCAATTGTTTTGTGATTGTCCCACTACCCTCAATCTAAAATTGAGTTTAGGCTACTCCCATTTCGCTCGCCGCTACTCCGGGAATCGTTTTTACTTTCTTTTCCTCTAGGTACTAAGATGTTTCAGTTCCCTAGGTTTGCTCTTACTTATCTATTTATTCAATAAGCAGTTATTACTAAAGTTTCCTCATTCGGAGACCTCCGGATCTTAGCTTGTTTCCAACTCCCCGAAGCATTTCGCTGGTAACCACGTCCTTCTTCGCTTCTGAATGCCAAGGTATCCCCCATAAACCCTTAGTTCCTTGAATTTAACACGGAAACTATTCTTGCAGAATGCTTATTCTACTCGTTTTAATGTGGAGGTAAGCGGATTCGAACCGCTGACAACCGCC
>JAPOKA010000216.1 GCA_029977865.1 bacterium | reverse complement strand
CATCGTTATTAGTACAGTTTGTAAGCATTAGAGATAATATAATTATTAAGGTTGATTTGAATAGATTCATTTTTAGTCCTTTTATTCATATGGAGGTTAGTAGCGGGAGTAGGATTTGAACCTACGACCTCCGGGTTATGAGCCCGACGAGCTACCAAGCTGCTCCATCCCGCGATCTGTTTGTATAATAACTATAAATAGAAAAAGGAGGAACTTTTTTTTAAAAAAAACATAAGTATTAATGAGGAGCAAGTTAAAGTTTAAAATTACCTCTTAATTCCTTTCTCTTACCCTTGGTTAGGTTTTAATTTGCTCCTCGAATTAATAAATTCTTTTAGGACGAATTCCAAGCGCAGTAACTAAAACATAAGAAGTAGAATCAATTTTCTTTGCAATGTGATTAATGTCAATATTTCCATGCTCATTTACTCCAAAAATCAACACTTCATCTCCTAAGTTTAAATCAGCAGATCCTATATCAATCATTAACTGATCCATACAAATTCTTCCAG
>JAPOKA010000215.1 GCA_029977865.1 bacterium | reverse complement strand
TACGCGAGCGGCAGCACGATCTACGCGGCGACCCAAGGCGGCGTGAGCATCGGCGTGACCGCCGCGGCCGTCCCGGGCGGAGCCGGACTCATGGCACTCGCCTTCGGAGCGGCCGGTGTTCGCAGCCGCCGACGAAGCCGCGACTGAACCAGAACGCGACGGCGTGCGTCGCGACCTCGCCAAGAAGCATCACCGCAACTTCGCCGCCTCGGGCCACCCGCCCGGGGCGGCGTCGCGTCGGGGCGCGGCCTACGCCGTCGCCACTGGCGCGGTGCCGCGATCGCCACCCTTCACCGCGACGTCGATCACCCGCACATCCTTCACCGAGCCGATCACCTCGTCGCCACCGCGATAGCTATCGAACTTCGGCTCGACAACGAGATCGACGACCACGCCCTTGGCGAGGCGCTCGCGATGCTCGACCGAGCGCCACCAGGTCGCCCGCATGAACGCCCCGCGACCGTCGGTCACCCGCAGTTCGAGATGGTCGTTCTGCTTGCCGAAGACCCGCGG
>JAPOKA010000021.1 GCA_029977865.1 bacterium | reverse complement strand
TGGCCCGACCGGATCGTCCGGGTGCACTGGTTCTGCTCGAGCAGGCCGGTCGAGTCCTCGCGCTCGAAGAGGGGGGATCGGGAGCTGACCCAAAGGTCTTCATCGACCTCCGCGACCGGGTCAACTTCGGCGGAAACGAGGAGGGCCTGCTCTCGCTCGCCTTCCATCCCGACTTCGCGAAGAACGGTCGCTTCTACTGCTACTACACCGCCAAGAACCCGCGGCGAGTGGTGATCTCTGAGTTCACCGCCGACGACGCGCGGCGAGCGGGACTCCCCGAGAGTGAGAAGGTGATCCTCGAGGTCCCCCAGCCCTGGTCGAATCACAATGGCGGCACCGTGCTCTTCGGCCCCGACGGAATGTTCTACGCAAGCATCGGCGATGGCGGCGCCGCCAACGACCCGCAAGAGAATGGTCAGAACCTCTCGACCCTGCTCGCGACCGTCATCCGTGTCGACGTCGACCGGCCCGGCGACGGCACCGCCTACTCGGTGCCGGCGGACAATCCCTTCGTCGGCCGCTCGGGGGCAAGGCCGGAGATCTGGGCCTATGGACTCCGCAACGTCTGGCGAATGAGCTTCGATCGCGAGACGGGGGAACTCTGGGCGGGAGATGTCGGGCAGAACAAGTACGAGGAGATCGATCTGGTGGTGAAGGGTGGCAACTACGGCTGGAACCACCGCGAGGGCCTGCATCCGTTCGGTCGTGAGGATCGCGCTGAACCCGCCGATCCCTACCTCGACCCGGTCGTCGAATACCCGAGAAACGAAGGAGTTTCGGTGACCGGAGGCCACGTCTACCGAGGTCCGGTCGAGGTGCTGCGCGGCACCTACCTCTACGCGGATTACGCCATGGGCACGATCTGGGGCCTGCGCCGGGCCGCCGACGGGACCGTCACCGGTCCGAAGGTGCTCGTCCGTCGCCCCGGTTCGCTGATCTCGAGCTTCTGCGAGGCGGCGGACGGCACGCTCTACGTCACGACCTTCGAAGACGGCGAGCGACCCGGCACCGGCGCGATCTACCGCATCGAGCCGTCGGTCACAACTGCGGCACGTTGATCCCGATATGTCATCCGCGGTCCGGGCCAGCGCCGAGTTCGTCCGCTGCCGTGCGTGCGGCGCGGTGCAGTCGCTTCCGATCCGGCGTTGGTGGCAGTGCCACCGGTGCTGCGGTTGCGACGCGGTGGTGATCGGACTCCGCGAGGCGTCGTTGCTGCGTCAACGAGTGCTCGCGATCTCGATCGCCTCGCTGGCGCTCTATCCCGCCGCGGTCGGACTGCCGGTGATGACGCTGGCCCGCTTCGGGCACCGCCGCTCGACGAGCGTGCTCGGGGGCATCGAAGCCCTCTGGGACGACGGGCATCCGCTGCTTGCGGCGGTGGTCTTGGCCTGCTCGGTGGTGGTGCCGCTGGTCAAGTTGGCGGCGCTGGTGGCGCTCGCCATCGGCGAGGCTCCGGTCGGATGCCCCCGGCGCAGCCGTCTCGTTCGGTGGCTCGAGTGGTCGGGGAGATGGGGCATGCTCGACGTGCTGCTGGTGGCGGGGCTCGTCGCCGCGGTGAAGCTCGGCGAACTGGTGCGGATCGATCCCGGTCCCGGCGCGATCGCCTTCGTGGGATGCGTTTCGCTCGCGATCATCGCGGGTGCCATCGCGAGCCGCCTCGAGCGATGCCGAGCCGCCCCTGCTCTTGAGCGTGCAACCAACGAACTTGCTCACGGAGTCGCTGCATGACCGAACCACCGACATCCGCCGCCCCGAACTCGGTACCCGCCGCGCGATTGACGAATCGGGCGGGGCTCTCGTGGGCCTGGCTGGTGACTCTGGCCGCGGCGGTCGCGGCGGTCTGGCTTGCCTTGGCGAACTGGCGCGAGCGCGGCCAACCGATCGAGATCCGCTTCGGGGAAGGCCACGGAATCGCCGCCGGCGACACCGTGCGCTCGCGGGGCATCGAGGTCGGACTGGTGCAGTCGGTCGAACTCGATCCCTCTGGCCGCGGCGTGATCGTTCACGCGGCACTCGGGTCGGCGGCGGCGAGGCTCGCGGGCGAGGCGACCCGCTTCTGGATCGTCCGGCCCCGGCTCGATCTCGGTGGCGTCGCCGGGCTCGACACCATCGTGGGTCCGCGTTACGTCGAGATGCGACCGGAAGGCGAGCGTCCGAATCGAGTCTTCACCGGCCTCGACGAGGCCCCCGCGGTCGAGTCGATCGAACCCGGCGACTTGCGCCTCCGCCTGGCCGCGGCGCGGCGGGCGAGCCTCGCCCGCGGAGCGGGGGTCTACTACCGGCAGGTCCGGGTGGGGACGGTGCTCTCCGTCGGGCTCGCTGCCGACGCGAACGCGGTCGAGGCGGAGATCCTCGTCGAAGCACGATTTGCGCCGCTGGTGCGGGCACGCACCCGCTTCTTCCCCGTCGGCGCCGTCGAGTTCGGGCTCTCGCTCGAGGGATTCAAGTCCCGCATCGACTCGCTGGAGACCCTGTTCCTCGGTGGGGTGGCGTTTGCCACACCACCCAACGGCGGACGTGGCGCGGTCGAAGGCAGTCTCTTTGCGCTCGAGGAGAAGGCCGACGAAGACTGGCTCGAGTGGGAGCCGTCGATTCGGCTGGACGATCGGCAGGCGAGTCCGAACGACTGAGTCGGAGATCTCGAACGCTCGACCGGCGTGATCGCTGCGCCCCTCAAGCGATCCGCGATCGCGGCGAGCGCTTCGATCGCCTCCCGATGGTGTGACTGGCGATCAGCGTGGAGGTCGCATCCTGCGTGGAGGCGACGCGCCGCGGTCGCATCCTCTCGACGACAACTCAGCCGTCTGCCTTGCGGAACAGCTCGTAGAGCGCCTCTGCCGAGTCGGCCGCGTACGCCGCCTGGCGCATCGAGGGATCCGCCATGGTGCGGCTGATTCGACCGAGCGCCTGGATGTGCTCGGCGATCCGTTCGGCGGGCGAGGCAAGAAGAATCACCAGCCGCACCGGCTTCTGGTCGATGGCATCGAACTCCAGCGGCTCCGATGGAAGGCCGATGGCGGCCACTAGTCCAGAGAGGCCGGGGCACTTGCCGTGGGGGATGGCAAGCCCTTCGCCGATTCCGGTCGAGCGCTGCATTTCGCGCTCCCACACCACCCGCTTGAGCGCCGCGGGATCGCCGATGCGACCCTGCGCGGAGAGCAGATCGACCAGTTCGTCGATGGCTTCGTGCTTGGTGGTCGCCGCGAGTGGAACCCGAATCGAATCGGGATGGATGATGTCGATGAGCTTCATGACCGACGCAGCGATCCGGTGCACTCGTAAGTAGGCGCCTCCCGATCCGGCGCGAAGGGGCGGATGGTACCGCTTCGCCCCCGCCGAATCACCCGTTGGAAAGGTCTATCTCTGCAGCAGATCGTGAAAACCGCCGTCGGCGTACTCGGCGGGCGGACCGCCGGGCCTCCCTTGGGGGGTCACGAGCCGCCGAACCACCGACCGCATTCCGAGCTGGCTCGCGATGAATGAGGACTGGCGCTCGTTCTCCGCCGGCTCGAGGCTGCAGGTCGCATAGAGCACCGCGGCGGACTCGGCGAGCAGCGGAGCGGCCGCTGCCGCGATCGACCGCTGGGTCTCAATCAGGCCCTCGAGGCGGCGCCGACTGAACCGGTACTTCGCCTCCGGGCGGCGCGGGAGCACCGCGGTGTTGGAGCAGGGAACGTCGAGCACCGCGAGGTCGATCAGTCCGGCGAGCGACGGGAGGTCGGCGTGGTCGATCACCTTGATGTTGGGCCGAGTCGCCGCCATCGCCTCGAGATCGGCCCGCCGTGCCGGCGCCGGCTCGACCGCGAAGATGGTCGCGTCGGGGTGGAGCGCCGCGAGTTGCCGGGTCTTGGTGCCGCGGCCGGCGCAGAGGTCAAGGATGCGATCGGGCCGCAGCGATGCGGTCGAAGCCACCGGGATGGCACTGGCGGGGTCCTGCACCCGCAACGATGGCCGCGCAGCGAGGATCTCCGCGAGTGACGAGGGCTCGCCGCAGAAGACCGCGAAGCCCGGCTGCCGGTGCGGCGTGAACATCTCGCCCGCGAGTTCCTCGGCCTCGCCGCCGACGATGGTGGGTGGGGTGACCAGTCCGTGCGCGGCAAAGGATCGAGCCGCGGCGTATCCGTGGGCATTGGTCCAATGCAGCAGCAGTTCGCGGCCATGACTGGTCTGCGCCGCGAGCCGCTCGATCGGCTCTTCGGCGAAGACGTCGATCGCCAGCGTGATGGCGGAGCCGTCGCGGCGCGGCACCAGGCGTCGCGAGGCCTCGAAGTCCGCCGCCTTCGCGTCACCGGGCGCGAGTCGTTCGACCCGGGCGTCCGCGATCTTTCGCAGCACCGCGTTGGCGAGACCTCCCGCACCGCGGCGAATGCGTCGCGAGGCCCATCCCACCGCGGAGTCGACCACCGCATGGTCGGGCTCTTCGTCGAAGAAGAGCAGCTGCGTGGCACCGACGAGCAGCACCGCCTGAAGCCGCGGTTCGAGTCGATGCCAACCGCCGCGATCGAGAGTCGCTTCGCAGACCGCCGCAAGCGTCAGCCAGCGTCGCCGGACTTCCTGCTCGATCGCCCGCGCCATCGCGGGCAGGGTGCGATCGAACTCTGGGAGCCCCAGGTCCGGGAAGCGCGGCGCGAGCGCGGCCACGCGTTCCGCCGCGATCGCACGGGCATCAGCCTCCACCTCAGGCTCGGCGCCTGACTCGGGACTTCGCGTCCTTCGCCAGCGCCGCGGCCTTGTCGGTCTTCTCCCAGCTGAAGGTGCCCGGACCGGCCTCGCCGGGCGCGCGGCCGAAGTGGCCGTGGGCCGCAGTCGGTGAATAGATGGGCTTCAGAAGGCCCAGCGACTCGATGATGCCCCGCGGCGTGAGCCGGAAGTGCTTGCGCACCAGGGCGGCGAGCTCGTGGTCGGGGATTCGGCCGGTGCCCTGGCTGTCGATGAGCACCGAGGTCGGTTCGGCCACGCCGATCGCGTAGGAGAGCTGCACCTCGCAGACGTCTGCGAGGTCGGCGGCGACGATGTTCTTGGCGATGTATCGCGCCATGTAGGCCGCCGAGCGGTCGACCTTCGAGGGATCCTTGCCGCTGAAAGCGCCGCCGCCGTGCCGGCCGCGTCCGCCGTAGGTGTCGACGATGATCTTGCGGCCGGTGAGTCCGCAGTCGCCGTGCGGTCCGCCCACCTCGAACTGGCCGGTGGGATTGACGTGGACGGTGATCTTCGGACTCCACCACTTCCCGAGGACCGGCTTGATGACCTTGGCGATCAGCGCCTTCTTGAGCTGCGCCTGCTTTGCGGGTCCGTTCCACATCGGGTCGTGCTGCGTCGAGAGCACCACGGTCTCGACCCGCTTGGGCACCAGCCCCTCGTACTCGACGGTCACCTGACTCTTGGCGTCGGGTCGAAGGCCCTTGATGAGGTTCTTCTCGCGAACCTCCGCCTGCCGCGCCACCAGCCGATGGGAGAGGTCGATCGGCAGCGGCATCAGCGAGGGGGTTTCGCGACAGGCGAATCCGAACATCATCCCCTGGTCGCCGGCGCCCTGTTCCTTCTTCTTGCCACCGGCCTTGTCGTCGACGCCGCGGGCGATGTCGGGTGACTGGCGACCGAGGGCGACGCTGACGCCGCAACTCCGTCCGTCGAAACCCTTGCGGGCATCGTCGTAGCCGACCTTCAGCACCGTCTCGCGGACGATGCTGGGAATGTCCACGTAGCCGCCGCAGGTCACCTCGCCGGCGACGACGGCGAGACCGGTCGTCACGAGGGTCTCGCAGGCGACTCGGGAGCGGGGATCGACCCGCAGCATCGCGTCGAGGATCGCGTCTGAGATCTGGTCGGCGAGCTTGTCGGGGTGTCCCATCGACACCGACTCGGAGGTGAACAGGTAGCGCTCGTCAGGCATGGAAGGTCGTCTCGGAAGGCTCGGTTTCGGGGTTCGGAAGCCGCCCCAGAAGGGGCGCGAAGCCGGGGATGATAACCCGCGCCGCACCCGAAGTGGCTGCTGCGAACCTCGCGATGGGACGACCTGGCTCGAGGTGGGCGAATTCCTGCGAGCCCGGCGAGATCCGCGGCGTACCTTCGCCGAGAAGGCTCGGGCCGAGCGGCCGCGCGCGGCGGACAATCGGCCCGGAATTCGAACCTCGAGAGCGTCCACGTGCCATTCCCCCCCGAAGAGACCCGCATGAAGAAGGTGAGCCTCACCGCCGTCGCCCTGGTGGTGCTTGGGTCGACGCTTCCGGCGGCGGCCCGACCACCGCAGGTCGCCGACCCGCCCGCGCCGCCGACGGTCGTGCTGCCCGGGCAACCGGAGTGGGCGTCCGACCGCGTGATCGTGCGGCTGGGTGAAGGTGCCATCCCTCATCGCAGCAACGGTCGCTGGGCCTTCGGTCGCGCCGGTCGCGTCGATCGGGAGTCCCTCACGGTATTGAGCGAGGCTGGAGCGGCCCAGGTGCGTCCGGCGCTGCGGGTGCCGGCGGCGCGGGCGGCGAGCGCTGCGCGGCTCGGGCTCGACCGCACCTACATCGTCGAACTGCCCGCGGGAAGCGATGCGGCCGCGATCGCGACGAGGCTCTCCCGCCTCGCGACGGTCGAGCGTGCCGAGGTCGACGGACTGGGCGGGCTCGCCGGCGATGCGCCCAACGATCCACGCTTTCCCGAGCAGTGGAACTTCCGCAACACCGGTCAGTTCGCCGGCGGGGTGGCGGGCCTGCCGGGAGCGGACATCGATGCCCTCGGAGCATGGGACCTCGGAACCGGCGACGATTCGATCGTGGTGGGCCTGCTCGACAGCGGCATCAACGAGCATGTCGATCTGGCCGGGCGGATTCTCCCGGGTTGGAACATCCCGCAGAACTCCGACGACACCTCCGACTTCTGCTCGAGCCACGGCACCGGCGTGGGAAGCCTGCTCGGCGCTCGCGGCGACGACGGGATCGGCATGGCCGGGGTGAACTGGTCGGTGCGCTTCCTTCCGTTCGTGGTCGTGAATCCCTGCACTGGCTCGGAGTCGTGGGTCGCCGAGGCGATCGTGCTTGCGGTCGACGGCGGTGCGGACATCCTCAACATGAGCCTGGCCTACAACGTGGGCAGCGACCTCCTCCACAACGCGGTGCTCTACGCGGCCGAGGCGGGCGTGACCATGGTCGCTGCGAGCGGCAACACCGCCGCGGCGTCGCTGGCCTACCCGGCCCGCTGGCCCGAGGTGATCGCGGTCGGCGCTTCGACCAATCAGGATGTGCGCTGGTCGTCCTCGAGCTACGGATCCAACCTCGCGCTGGTCGCACCCGGTGCGTACGTGCTGCGGGCGACCGGATACGCGACCTACAGCACCACGAGCGGAACGAGCTTCGCGGTTCCGCTCGTCAGCGGCACCATCACGCTGATGCTCGCCCGCAATCCCTATCTGACTCCCGGCCAGATCCGCTCCATCCTCGAGCAGACTGCGGATGACCTCGAAGATCCCGGGTACGACCTCTTCACCGGCTACGGTCGCCTCAACGCCGCAGCCGCGGTCGCGGCCACGCCGCTGCCGGGAGATCTTGATGGGGACGGTTCCGTCGGCGGCTCCGACCTGACGGTGGTGCTGTCGGGTTGGGGCATCTGCGAACCCGACGCGCCATGCCCCGGCGACATCAACCATGACGGCGTGGTCGATGGCGTGGATCTCTCGATCGTGCTCGGGGGCTGGACCGGCTGAGCCCGTCCGTCGATTCCGAGCGGTCGAATCGTTCGAGAACGCGAGACGCACGGGAATGAGCGACCTTTCGCCGGGGCGACCTCGCCGCTCGGGTGTTACGATCGCCTGCGGAGGCACTCGCCCCGACGCACCTTCGATCGAGCTCCGGAGTCAGGCATGTCCGTCCGCATGGAACTCTCGCGCGTCTTCATCCGCGAGATGACCGACATGCAGATCATCGAGCTCAGCGAAGTCGGGGGAAGCCGGACCTTTCCGATCGTGATCGGGCTGCCCGAGGCCTTCGCGATCGAGCGCCGGCTCAAGGGCTTCGAGATCCCGAGGCCGCAGACCCACGACCTGCTCGCGGCGACGATCCGCGCTCTCGGCGGCACGCTCACCTCGATCGAGATCCACGATCTCAAGGGCGGCACCTTCTACGCGAAGCTCCTCGTCGAGCAGGCAGGCGCATCGATCGAGATCGACTCGCGACCGAGCGACGCGATCGCGCTGGGGGTCGCGGAGGGCGTCCCCATCTTCGTGGCCGAGGAGGTGCTCGAGCAGGCCTCCACCGACCCGACCCTCACCGCCGAAGCGCAGCAGGCTGCCGCCGAGTCGATCGAGGAGGACTTCGCCGAGGATGCTGGCGAGCTGCTCGAGGACGATGATGACGAGGAGGAGCCGTGGCAGTGACCCCGTCCTCGACGGGCGTGCACGATCGCGAGCCGGTTGAGAAGGACGACCGAGGCTCGACGCCGAGCGCTTCGGCTTCGCGCTCGTGGCTGCCACTGCCGAGTCCGTTCCCCGACCCGCACCCCCGCGGCCACCTTCTTCCACGCGATGGCGTTCCCACCGGCGTCCTCAAGGAGCGTGCCGAGGACTTCCTCGTCGAGGAGTTGCCGCTCTACGAGCCCGAGGGCGAAGGAGAGCATCTCTATCTCGGCATCCAGAAGCGGATGATGGCGCACGCCGAACTCCTTCGCCTGCTTGGTCGGCACTTCGGCGTCGCCGAGAGCGCCATCGGTGCCGCGGGCATGAAGGACCGACTCGCGATCACGCGACAGATGGTGTCGATCCATCTTCCGGGTCGCGCGAAGGAGTTCGCCGCCGAGACCGGGTCCGGCGCGATCGACCTCGGCACCGAGCGGGTCACGGTGCTGTGGGCCGCCTGGCACCGCAACAAGCTTCGCCGCGGACACCTTGCGGGCAATCGCTTCGTGGTCCGCATCCGCCGCATCGATCCCCTCGCAGCGCCGACGCTCTGGCGACGGTTGCAGGTGCTTGAACAGCGTGGTGCGCCCAACCACTTCGGACCCCAGCGCTTCGGCTACCGCGGCAACACCCATCGGCTTGGCGCGATCCTGCTCCGCCAGGACTGGGAAGGCGTGCTTGCGGAGCTGCTGGGCGCGAAGGGTTCGTGGTTCCCCGAGCATCAGCGGCGGTACCGCGAGGCGTTCGACGCCGGGGACTACGAACTCGCGGCGCAGGGTTGGGGCCCCAACGACGCCGCGGAGAGAGTCGCCCTCCGCAAGCTGATGAAATCGGGGAACCCGCGTCGCGCGGTGCTTTCGGTCGGCGACCATGCCCGCAGCTTCTGGGTGAGCGCGATCCAGTCGGCTGCGTACAACCGGCTGCTCGACGATCGCCTCGCGAGCGGCACCTTCGAGACGCTGCGCGAGGGCGATGTCGCGTTCCGGCATGCAGGCGGCTCGAGCTTCATCGTCTCCCGCGGAGATCTCGATCGCGGCGACCTCGAGCCGCGGCTTGCGAAGGGCGAGATCTCGCCGGCGGGTCCGCTCTGGGGAGCCAAGCTGCTTGAAGCCTCCGGCGAGACGGCCGCCGAGGAACTCGAAGCGCTCAAGGCCTTCGGCGTCGAGCCCGCGATGCTCGCATCGGGGCCGGACGGTGCAGACGGCGCGCGGCGGCCCTATCGCCTGTTCCCCGCGAATTGCGAACTCGATGCCGGAACCGACGAGCACGGCGGCTACGTGCGGCTCGCCTTCGACCTCTCCAAGGGTGCGTTCGCAACGACGCTGCTGCGGGAGCTCATCGACGAGCAGTCCGCGGAGCCGCGTCCGAGCGGAAACACCGCGGCCGACGAGGCCTCGGACTAGCAGCTGCAGCGACCGTGGCGTGGGTTCGACCCTCGAAGCGAAGTCTGATCACCCCATCAGCGCAGACCGCATCTGTGCGACGGTGTCCGCCAGCGGATCGATGCGACAGCCCTGCCAGCCGAGGCGGGTCGCCGCGGCGATGTTCTCGGGGAGGTCGTCGAAGAGCAGGATCTCGCTGCCGCGTCGGCCGATCTCGCGCTCGAACGCGCGGTAAATCCGCTCGTCCGGCTTGTGGAAGCGCAGCAAGTGCGAGGCGTGCTTGTGGTGCAGACGCCTGAACGGTGCCACGCCTTCGAGCCACCGCCAGTGGCTTGCGTTCGTGTTCGAGAGGCAGGCGGTGGCGAAGCCCGCGGCGTCGAGTTCGTCGAGCAGCGCATCGATGCCGGCGTAGGGCTCGATCACCCACACCCGGTGGATCGCTTCGATCTCTTCAGGCGTGTAGCGGCCGGCGCTCAAGTCGCTCATCGCGCGGTAGTAGTCGCCGCACTCGATCGCGCCGACCTGGTATCGCTCGATCAGCGTCAGTCGCGGCGCGTCGCTTGCAAGATGCTCCCAGCCGCCGCGGAACGCGACGCCCGCGTCGCGGCACGCCGACTCGAGATCGGGCTGCAGGCGGATGAAGACACCGCCGAGGTCGAAGCAGACGATCGCTGGATCTGGAGTCATGTCACTTCGCTCAGAAACGGGGGATGACGCCTCTTGGGTGTCTTCAAGCCGCGCCGTGCCCGGAAGAACCGCTGCAGCAACGCGACCGACTCCTCCGCGAGCACGCCGCCGACGACGGTCACGCGGTGGTTCAGCCGCGGATCCTCGGCGATGCGGTAGAGGGTGCCGCAGGCGCCGGCCTTGGGATCGCTTGCCCCGAAGACGCAGCGGTCGAGCCGCGCATTGACGAGGGCGCCCGCGCACATCGGGCAGGGTTCGAGCGTCACCGCCATCGAGCAGCCGGTCAGCCGCCATGAGCCAAGCCGCTCACCGGCCTTGCGAAGCGCGACGATCTCGGCGTGGCCGGTCGGATCGCCGCTCGCCTCGCGATCGTTCGCCGCCTCGGAGACGAGTTCGACCACTCCGTCTCGCTCGCGCCACACCACCGCGGCGATGGGCACCTCACCGTCCCGCGCAGCGCCCGCGGCGAGCCGAAGCGCCCGGCGCATCATGCGCAGATCGACGCGCTCGAGTTCGGGATGCTGCGCGAGCAGGCGTCGGTCGCGATGCCGAAGCCGCCGCCGGAGCCGCTGCGCCAGCGAGCGTCGCGATCCGCCGCCGCGACCGGCTCCGCACCGCGAGCCAACGTGGCGCATCACGGCCACGGCCTGCCGGAGTCGTCGTCGCGATCGCGATGGTCCTCGCCCGCCGGGTCGGTGCCGCCGAAGCCGCGTGGCGGATCTTCATCCTCGTCGATCTTCTCGGGGCGGAGATCCTCGTCGGCTTCGCCATCGGGTTCGCGATCGGATGGCGCGGCCCCACGGGGTATCGCACCAGCCGGTGGAGGCATGACGCTCGAGGAAGCGGCGCCGGTCCCGCCATCGCGTGCGGAACGATCGCGGCGCCGCCAGCGCCGCACCCGATCGAGCGCGTCGTGCACGATCGAACCGCGGGAGAGGCTCTCGGGCGGCAGCAGCACCAGCAGCAGGATGCCGAGTTCGTAGAGGCCGTAGAGCGGCCCGAGCAGGAGCGACATGCTGACGAAGTCGGGCGGCGTCATCACCGCCGCGAGCACGGCGCAGGCGAGGAAGGCGTACTTGCGGTTCTTCCGCAGCGTCGCGACGTCGACGATGCCAACCCATCCGAGCAGCAGGATGACCAGCGGCATCTGGAAGGCGATCGAGATCGCCAGTGCCAAGAGCAGCACGAAGTCGACGTATTCCCGCAGACGAAACGCGGGCATCAGGCTGCGATCGCGCACCAGCGCCGTCGAGCGGATCTCGAGCCGACCGTCGTCGGTCGGGATCGCGACTCGAATCTGCGCCGTGGCCGCATCGACCCACGCATCACCGGGCCGAAGCGACGCGGGCGGCGTGTCGAGGATCGGCAGCGTCGCGAGTGGCACCGCCGCAGAATCGTTCTCGATCTCGACTGTCGCGGCGCCGCCCTGCTTCTGCTCTGACTGGCCTGGGTCGCCCGGGGCGGGCTGTGGCTTCGATGCGTCGGCCTGCGTCGCGGGTGCCGGTCCGCCGCCGATCGGAAAGGTCTCGGTCGGTCCGGGCTGCCCGAATCCGACGAGGAAGAGCAGCATCAGCGGCAGCATGATCCAGTAGAGGACCGCGAGTCCGATCGCCACCAGCACCGCGCTTGAGGGCATCAGGAAGCGTGCGAAGCGACGCTCGTGGGTGTAGAGGCCGGGCTCGACGAACTTCCACAGTTGGTAGATCAGCCAGGGCGCCGACAGCACCAGCGCGAGAATCACCGCGAGGAAGAGATCGGTGGTCAGCGTCTCGACGGGGCTCAGCGCCTGGACCTGGGTCGGCAGCCGTCGCGCCTCGAGCGCCGAGTAGAGCGGAGCGGTGATCACCGCCCGGATCGCGTCGGCGAAGACGAACGCGAGCACCGCGACCGGCAGGGGCACCATCAGCGCGAGGATGAGCCGGCGCCGCAGTTCCTCGAGATGCTCGCCGAAGGTCATCACGCCGCCGGGTGGCGGCGGCGAGTCGTCGGCGGGCTCGAGTTCGTGCTGCGACATGACGATCGGGACGATATCCGCCACGGGAGGCGCTACGGGTCACTTCCCCGAAGGAAGCCCGAGTCCGAAGAACCGATTCGCGTTCTCGTCGAGGAGCTTCTCCATCGCTTCCAGGTCGAGGCGGTGGAGTTCCGCAAGCCGAGTCGCCACGCACCCCACGAAGCGAGGTTCGTTTGGTCGCACGGTGCGGTGGGGTTCGGGGGTCAGGTAGGGGCTGTCGGTCTCGACCATGACGCGGTCGAGCGGCACGAGCCGTGCCGCCTCGGCGACCTCCGGCGCGTTGGCGAAGGTCAGCACCCCGGTGAACGAGATCGAGGCGCCGAAGTCGAGCACCGCCCGCGCTTCGGCCGGCCCCTCGGTGAAGCAGTGGAAGACGAAGCGATCCGCGGCGAGGCCGCTGGCGCGAAGCACCGGGAGCAGTTCCGCGACCGCCTTGCGGCTGTGGACCACGATGGGCTTCGCGAGCCCTTCACGGGTCCAGCGAGCGACATGGTCGAGCTGAAGTTCAAGCACCGCACGCTGATGCTCGATCGCCGGCTGCTGGTAGTGCCGATCCAGGCCGAGCTCTCCCCACGCGACGCAGCGCGGACTGGTGCCGACCTCGCGCAGCAGCGTCCAGTCGACCGCCTCGTCGCTGTGCAGGGGATGCACGCCCGCCGAGCAGAAGACGCGGGCGTCGGACTCGGCAAGCCGCAGGGCGGCGCGAGCGTCGTCGCTGCCGACCGCGATCGAGATCATCGCCCGGACCCCAGCCGACGTAGCGGCCTCGACGATCTCGTGCTCGCGACCAAGAAAGACCTTGGAGGTCAGGTGGCAATGGGTGTCGATCATGGTGGCGATGGTGCGGGTGTGGCGTCTGCGACGGCTTCGAGCGGCGGAGACTCGCGATCGGCGGCGCCGACCTCGCCCGCGCGGCCGAGTCCAAAGCGCATCAGCAGGGGACCAATCAACTCGTGAATGGCGATCACCGCGAGCAGCAGGGTGCCGATCTCGACGATCCAGGGTGCGTCGCCGAGGTTTCGCTTCGCCTCGCCGACGAGGGCGATCGACAGCCCCGCCTGCGAGATGAAGGATGCCCACAGCCAGCGCTTCGCGGGAGGTTCGAAGCCGGCGATCCGAGTGGAGACGGTGGTCGCGGTGATGACCAGCGCTGCCCGAAGTCCGACCACCATCAGCGCGAGCGGCCACAACTGCGGCAACGCCTCGAGGTGGACGCCCGCACCGGCGACGGCGAAGAACACGCAGCAGACCGGCAGCAACAGGCGCTCCGCCGCACGCTCGAGATTGGGCTGGTGGCCGGGGAGGTTGGCGGCTGCGACTCCGGCGGTGAGTCCGACCAGCAGCGGCGAGACGTGGATCACCTCGCCGATCACCGCGATGCCGAAGGCGACGATGAGTACCAGGGCATCGAGCTGCTCGGGCACGCCGCGAGAGATCCAGAGGACCACGCCGCCGAGCACACCGCCCACGAGCACCGAACCGAGGAGATGCCACGCCAGGCCTCCGACCACCGACAGCAGCGCCCCCGAGCCCTCGGTGGACGCCTCGCCTGTCACTCCCACGGCGAAGAACATCAGCACCGTGAACGCGACGATCAGCACCAGGTCGACGAGCACCGCCGTGGCGAGGCTCGCCTGGGTGACCGGACCTTGAGCCCGCGCGTCCTTGATGACCGCGATGAGCACTGCTGGCGAGATGGCCATCGCGATGGTGCCGACGAGCAGCGAGCCGAGCAGCGCGGCGCTGCCTTCAACCGGCACCCCAAGTCGGGGCAGCACCAGCATCGCCGCCGCGAGCGACATGCCGGGAAGCACCAGCCCGGCATGGCAGCCGACGACGGTGGCCACCTTGCGCAGCACCGTGCGCAGCGCACCGAGTCGGATTTCGCCGCCGGCGACGAAGGCAATGACCGCGATCGCCAGGCCGTCGACGAGCTTGAGGTACTGCAACTGATCGCTGGTGAACACGGTGGGGAACCACGCCGGTCGCCAGCTTCCAAACTCCGGGCCCACCACCACTCCGAAGAGGAGGTATCCGCAGATCCGCGGCAAGCGCACGATCGAGAGCAGCTCGCCGAAGATCCATGCTCCGAGCACCAGCACGCCCATCCCCAGTGCCAGATCTCGAAGTCCTCGCGGCGGGACTGCGATGGTGTCGCCGAGGGCGGCCACCCTCCCGACCGCGGCAGGGTCGGGAAGCGAAGTCACGGCCGCGGCGAGCACCAACAAGGTGGCAAGCGTGACCAGCAGGGCAAGCGGTCGTCTCATGCACCGACCTCCCGCGCGAAGATCGTCGCGAGCACGCGCCGCTGCAGCGAGCGCAGCGGGGCCAAGAGTCCCGAAGCCAGTCCGGCGAGCACGACCACGGTCAATGCCAGCCGCGAGAGTTGCGAGTCCTCGGCGAGAACCAATGAAACCGCGATCGCCACCGCGGTCGGCGCCTGTCGCACGCAGGCGAGGCGAAGGGGCGTGGCGGAAGGCACTTCCTCGCCGCCGCGACGGAGCGCCGCGAGCATGACGGTGGGCTTGAGGACGATCCGGAAGAGCGCGAGTGCCACAGCCAAGGCGACGCTCGGCCAGCCAGGATTCACCACCAGCAGCAGTCCCGCCACGGCGTAGAGCAGCATGGCCCCCGCGGTTTCGCCGCGGTGCAGGACCGACTCGAGGTCGCGGCTTGGTCCCTCGGGAAGGTTGGCGATGGCGATGCCTGCGAAGAGTCCCGAAAGCAGCGGGGGAACTCCCGCCGCATCGGCGATGCCACCGACCAGGCAAACCAGGCCGAGGAGGATCACCAACATCTGCGGCGATCCTCGCTCGATCGGTGCAAGCAGGAAGCGGGCACCGACTGCGGCGAGCAGTGCGGTGCCGGTCAGCACACCGAGCCTGATGAAGGCAAGGGTTGGATCGAGCGTGAGCGAGCGACCGAGGTCGTCAAGCGGAAGCACCGGAAGCCCTGCGAGGAGGATCGCCGTCATCGAGGCGAGCCCGGCGCCAGCGGAGACCAGCACCGCGAGTCGACGGGTGCGATCGGTGAGTTCGATCCGCAGCGACCTCGTCTCCGGTGCCCAGCCGAGGTTTGCAGCCGCCAGTGAGGCAATCGCCGCGAGTCCACCCAGCGCCGCCCCCGGAGCGTCCCACGATCCGACCCACAGGCTCGCCGCGAGCATCGCGAGCGACACCGCGATCACCGAGGAGAGCAGGAGATCCTGTCCGCACCAGCGCCAGACCGCGGCCGGCACCGCTTGCAGGATGCGCCACCGAGCCTGAAGTCCGACGATCAGTCCGACCCAACCCAATGCGACCACCAGCAGCGGCCGCACCTCCGCGAAGATCGCATCGTCGACGACGTCGAGACCGGCCGGCCCGAGACCCACGCCCGCCAGCACCGCGAACCAGCCGCCCGCGGCGAGTGCCGCCACCGCTCGGTTGCGATGAAGGCGTCGCGAGAGCGGGCTGCCGGCCGCGATCGCGAGGCCTCCGAGCGCGAGCACGGCGAGAAAGATCCGGAAGCCGATGGGAAGACCGCTCGCCTCGACCTCGACCGAGTCGGCGAGCGCCATCCCTGCCGCAGCGATGGCCGTGGCGTCGTGGGTCACTCGTCTCCCGGCAATCCAATGGTGCCAGACACCGGGAGCACCGCTCCGATCGGACGGTGGCTCGGCTTCATCTCCGCGATGAAGGTCCGCAGCGCGGCCACGCGCTCGGTGGTGGTGATCGAGACGATCATCCGGCTCCCGGTCTCCTGCGGGAGCAGTGCGGCAAGGCCTGCGAACATCGGCATCTCCTCGCGAACGATCGCGCCAAGGCCCTTCGAGTCCATCACGGTGGCGCCGGTGATGCCGACATCGAGCAGGCCGGTCGCAAGGGGATCGAACGAGGCCTCGTTGCGGGCGATGAGGATGAGGAGGCAGCGGTCGGCCGCGGACTCAGCCATGCGAGGCGTCCTCCGCGCGGAGCCGCGTGACCAGGTCTGCCGAGTCCGACGCCGCGAGCAGTCGATCGACCGCACCCTCCGCCGAGACGATGCGAGCGAGCCGAGCGAGCATGCCGACGTGAACCCAAGGGTTCTCCGGGCTGCCGAAGATGGCCAGGACCAGCCGGACCGGCGGCACTCCCGGGGCGAACTCGACCCCCTCGGGAACCAGCACCACCGCCACGAGCGGCTGGGGGATGCCCGGGACGAGGGCATGCGGGAGGGCGATGCCGTTGCCGATCGCGGTCGAGCATTGGACCTCGCGGTTGGCGAGCCCGGACTCGACTTCGGCTGCGGCGAGGTTCGTCACCGAGGCGACCGCTTCTCCGAGCTGCCGGAAGAGGTCCGCCCTGTTGAAGGTTCCGCGGAGGACGAAGGCAAGTTCGTCGCGAAGATGGGTCGAGATGAGCATGAGCCGGTCAGCGTAGACGCTCGGGTCGGAACCCCGCCGAGCCACGATCTCGTGAGAGCCAATTCGGGGGCGGATTGGCCCCGGTCGCCGGCTGGGGACCCCCTCGGCATTGAGTTTACTAATCCGAGATCGCAGACCGCGGGGTCACGTTCGATGCCGCCCCGGTCGGTGTCGGTGGGTGTCCTGAACTGGGGCGGCCGGTTGGTGGGTGTCCTGACCCACGCGGGCCCGCCGCCGGAGCCACCAACGAACGTCGCAGCGGGATCGCGCGAAGGACCTCGTCAGCTCGTGTCCGGGGCCGCGATCACGAGACCCTGCGGCCTCCCTGAGATCCGCCGATTGGCCAAACGCGAAGTTCGGTGGAATCCCGCTTCGCTCGCCGATAACAGACTCCTTCTTTAGGAAGGGCGGCGGTCCCGGATTTGGGATCAGACCGTCACTCCTTGACCGACGGAATCGCGATCCCGTAGCATCTTGCCTTCGCCTAGTTCGTGAAAAAAGTCACAGAGTAGTTCGTCGCCTGCGACCGCCGCTCGGACCGCCGCTTCGACCGCGGTGGTTTCATGCCTTCCCGACTCGGAACCCATGAGCCGATTTCTCTTTCCCAAGTGGTCGAACCTGCTCCTGCCGGGACTGATCCTCGCAGGCGCCGTCGCACCTCTCTATGCGGTCTTCGTGGTCGCGTACGGGTTCAGCCCGAAGACGATGGAGGCGGGCTACCAGCCCGAGCAGCCGGTTCCCTTCAGCCACGCGCTGCACGCGGGGCAGCTCGGCATGGACTGCCGCTACTGCCACAACACCGTCGAGAAGACCTCCCATGCGGCGGTCCCGCCGACGCAGACCTGCATGAACTGCCACACGCAGATTCGTCCCGAGAGCCCCAAGCTCGTCGAGGTGCAGGAGAGCTACAAGACCGGCGAGCCCATCGACTGGATTCGCGTCCACAAGCTCGGCGACTACTCCTACTTCAACCACGCAGCCCACGTGAATCGCGGCATCGGCTGCGCCAGCTGCCACGGACGCGTCGACCAGATGGAGGTGGTGTACCGCTGGGCGCCGCTCTCGATGGGCTGGTGCCTCAACTGCCACCGCGATCCCGAACCGAATCTTCGTCCCGTCTCGCAGATCACCAACATGGCCTACGAGCCGGAGCTTGAACTGAGCGATGACGAGCGTCTCGCTCTGATCGACAAGTACGACATCCATCCCTCGGAGAACTGCTCGGCATGCCACCGGTGAACCCTTCCGCGGCAGGACAGGCCGGCGGCTGCGCGAACACGGATCCCGGCGATGACGCACCGATGGCGGTGCGTCAGGGCTGGGCCTACTGGCGCAGCCTCGAGGACCGATCCAACAGCCCCGAATTCCGTGAGTTCATGGAACGCGAGTTCCCCGAGGGCGCCGATCGCCTCGAGGGCGACGATCGCCGACAGTTTCTGCGGGTGATGGGCGCCTCGTTCGCGCTCGCGGGGGTGGGTCTCGCGGCCTGCCGCCGCATGCCAGAGACGACGATCGTCCCCTACGCCGCGCGGCCGGCGGATCGCACTCCCGGCGTGCCGGTGCACTACGCGACCGCGATGGAACTCTCCGGCGTCGCGAGCGGGCTGCTCGTCAAGAGCTTCGACGGCCGCCCCATCAAGGTCGAGGGCAACCCGGACCATCCGATCAATCAAGGTGCCTGCGACTCGCTCTCGCAGGCATCGGTGCTCGAGCTCTACGACCCCGGTCGATCGCGGCTTGCGATGCGGAAGGGTCAGCCTGCCGGCGCCGACGGATTCGCTGCGTTCGAGTCCTTCGCCGCCGAGCGCTTCGGCGGTCACGCGAGCCGCGGAGGCGAGGGCCTCGCGGTGCTCTCGGAGGCCTTCGCTGGTCCGTCGATGGCCGACGCCAAGAAGCGCTTCATGGCCCGCTACCCCAAGGCGATCTGGTGCGAGTGGGAAGCGATCGACGACGACTCCGAGCGGGCCGGGCTCGCCACCGCGTTCGGAGGTTCGCTGCGTCCGGAGTACCGCTTCGATCAGGCGAAGGTGGTGGTCTCGCTCGGTTCGGACTTCCTCCGCAACCAGCCCGCAAGCCTCAAGTGGGCCCGCGACTTCGCGAAGGGCCGGCGCATCGACAATCCCGATCCGCGGCAGCAGCAGGTCTCGAGGCTCTACGCCTTCGAGCCGGAACTGAGCCTCGTCGGCGCCAACGCCGACGATCGCGTCCCGGTCCGCGGCGGCGATCTTGCCGCAGTCGCGGCGATGCTCGCGGCGCAGAGCGGCGTGGAGATGTCCGACCCGGCGCTCCAGCAGGCGATCGAGGCCCTCGCGGGCTCCTCCGCGGCCTCGCGGCTCTCCGAGCACGATCGCGAGGTGGTCGCCGCGGCCGCCAAGGACCTCGCCGACCATCGAGGAAGTTCGTTGGTGGTGACCGGCCCGAACCAGCCGCCCGCGGTGCATGCCTTCGTGGCCCTGCTCAACGATTCCCTCGGCAACACCGGCAAGACCGTGATGTACCGCGAGGTACCGGAGCGGCCGCTTCGCCTCGACTCGATCCGCCAGCTCTGTGCCGCGCTCACCGCGGGATCGATCTCGACGGTGGTGATCCTCGGCGGCAATCCCGCCTACGACGCACCGGCCGACCTCGACTTCGCCGGTTGCCTCAAGCGGGCCGAGGAGTCGATCCACCTCTCCTTCCATGCCAACGAGACCAGCGCGCTGTGCAGCTGGCATCTTCCGCGGGCCCACTACCTCGAGAGCTGGGGCGATGCCCGGGCCTGGGACGGCACCATCTCGCTGGTGCAGCCGCTCATCGAGCCGCTCGTCTCCATGCAGCAGGGTGGTCGCAGTGCCCTCGAGATGGTGGCGATCCTCACCGGGGACGCTCCCTTCGACGGCTATCAGCTGGTGCGGCGCTCGATGATGGAGCGAACCGGAACAAGCGGCGCCGAGTTCGAGCGTCGCTGGCGTCAGAGCCTCAACGACGGCATCGAGCGCGGCAGCGCGTTCCCGATGGCCAGCGTCGCCGCCCGTGGAGCGGACGTGGCGCGAGCCTTCGCGGCGCTTGCGGTGCCGGCCGGCGAGCCGGGGCTCGAACTCACCTTCCTTCGCACCGGCAACGTCTACGACGGACGCTTCGGCAACGTGGGCTGGCTGCAGGAACTGCCCGATCCGATCACCAAGCTCACCTGGGACAACGCCCTGCTGGTCTCGGTCCCGACCGCCCGCAGCATGGGTCTTGCCACCGGCGACATGGTGAAGGTGACCGTCGGCGGCGCCGGCTCGATCGATGCGGCGGTCATGCTCGCACCCGGTCAGGCCGACGGCACGCTCGGGCTGAGCCTCGGCTACGGCCGCGGCGAGATCGCCGGCACCATCGCCGCCGACGCTGGCTTCGACGCCTACCCGCTTCGCACGACCGCGGCGCCGGGCATGGTCTCGGGCGTCCAGGTCGCCAAGGGCGACGGCACCTACCACTTCGCCCGCACTCAGGATCACGGCGCGGCCGATGCCTTGGTGGAAGAAGTGCCCGCACACGGCATTCAGGAGCGGCTTCCCACCCTGGTGCGCGAAGGCACGCTCACCGAGTACCACGACCACCCCGACTTCGCGCGGCATCGCACCCACGTGGCGAGCCGCCTTTCGCTGTGGAACGAGACCAACCTCGACGGCGCCGACTTCGCCTGGGCGATGTCGGTCGACCTCTCGACCTGCATCGGCTGCGGCGCCTGCATCACCGCCTGCCAGGCCGAGAACAACGTGCCCGTGGTGGGCAAGGATCAGGTCGCCCGCGGTCGCGAGATGCACTGGCTTCGCATCGACCGCTACTTCCGCGGCGATGATCCGGCTCGTCCCGAAGCGGTGCTCATGCAGCCGGTGGCCTGTCAGCACTGCGAGAACGCCCCTTGCGAGCAGGTCTGCCCGGTGGCGGCGACCGTGCACGACAAGGACGGCCTCAACGTCATGGTCTACAACCGCTGCATCGGCACGCGGTACTGCTCCAACAACTGCCCCTACAAGGTGCGGCGCTTCAACTACTTCGACTACCAGCGCCGCGATCCGGTCCGCGAGCAGGAGGGACCCTTCGCGGTCAAGCCCGACTACTACACCAAGGACGGCCCCAACGACTGGACGCGGATGCAGTTCAACCCCGACGTCACCGTCCGCACCCGCGGCGTGATGGAGAAGTGCACCTTCTGCGTGCAGCGCATCGCCCAGGCCAAGATCACCTACAAGAACCAGTGGGCGGCCGCGGGGGGCATCGCCCACTCGCCGACCTGGTCGATCCCCGACGGCGCCATCGTGCCCGCTTGCGGGCAGGCCTGCCCGACCCAGGCGATCGTCTTCGGCGACCTGAAGAATTCCGACAGCAAGGTGGCGAAGCTGCATCGCAGCAAGCTCAGCTACGAGATGCTCGAGGAACTCAACAACCGGCCGCGGCTGCGCTACCTCGCGAAGGTGCGCAATCCCGGAGTCGACCACGGTTCCCACGATCACGGCCATGACCACGGTCAGGGCCACGACGACCACGGCCACGCTCGGGCCGCGACCGGCGAGGAGGTGAGGGCATGAGCACCCTTCCCGTCGGAATGGGCGGTTCGGGGATTGCGCCGGCGACGATCGGCGGCGAGATCGACAACACCGGCAGCCATCCCGGCCGCCGCGAGCCGCTGGTGCTCGGCATGGACACCTTCGGCGAGGTGACTCGCACGGTGTGCCGAGTCACCGAGGCCAAGCGCCCGCCCTTCGCCTGGTACATCGCCTTCGGCCTGAGCGTCAGCCTGGTGGGACTGCTGGGCTTCTGCGTCCTCTACCTGATCGCCACCGGCGTCGGAGTGTGGGGCCTGAACAACCCGGTGATGTGGGCCTTCGACATCACCAACTTCGTGTTCTGGATCGGCATCGGCCACGCCGGCACCCTGATCTCCGCGATCCTCTTCCTCTTCCGTCAGAAGTGGCGGACCGGCATCAACCGCTTCGCCGAGGCAATGACCATCTTCGCGGTCATGTGCGCCGGCATCTTCCCGGCGATCCACGTCGGCCGCGTCTGGGTGGTCTACTGGCTCTTCCCGATCCCGAACCAGATGGAGATGTGGCCGCAGTTCCGCAGCCCGCTGCTCTGGGACGTCTTCGCGGTGAGCACCTACTTCACGGTCTCGCTGCTCTTCTGGTTCGCGGGCATGGTGCCCGACCTCGCGACGCTTCGCGACCGCGCCACCACCAAGTTCCGGCAGTTCGCCTACGGGCTGTTCGCCTTGGGGTGGCGGGGATCCAATCGCCACTGGCACCGCTACGAGCGGGCCTACCTGCTGCTGGCGGCGCTCTCGACCCCGCTGGTGCTCTCGGTGCACTCGGTGGTGTCGTTCGACTTCGCGACGAGCCAGCTGCCCGGCTGGCACACCACGATCTTCCCGCCCTACTTCGTCGCGGGTGCGATCTTCTCCGGATTCGCGATGGTGGTGACGCTGGCGGTGCCGGCCCGCGAGATGTTCGGGCTGAAGAACCTGATCACGCTGCGCCACCTCGACAACATGAACAAGATCATCCTGGTGACCGGCTGCATGGTCGGCTACGCCTACGGGATGGAGTTCTTCATCGCCTGGTACTCCGGGGCGCTCTACGAGAAGTTCGCCTTCATCAACCGCGCCTTCGGCCAGTACTGGTGGGCCTACTGGATCATGGTGAGCTGCAACGTGATCACCCCGCAGCTCTTCTGGTTCAAGGCGATCCGGACCAGCATTCCGCTCATGTTCATCCTGAGCCTGTTCGTGAACGTGGGCATGTGGTTCGAGCGCTACGTGATCATCGTCACCAGCCTCGCCAACGACTTCCTGCCGAGCTCGTGGGATCGATTCATTCCCACGTGGGTCGACATCGGCACCATGCTCGGCGCCTTCGGCCTGTTCTTCACGCTCTTCCTGCTCTTCTGCCGCTTCCTGCCCATGATCGCCATGGCCGAGGTGAAGGCGGTGATGCCGCAGGCCGATCCGCACTTCGGCGAGGACCACGGCGACCACGATCACGCCGCGAAGGGGAGCCACGCATGAGCACCCTCGTCACCACTCCCCGCGAGTCGACCGGCGGTTCGGGCGTGCCCGGACACCGCCGCGTCTACGGCGTGATCGCCGAGTTCGAGACCCCCGGAGCCATCCTCAAGGCGGCGGAACAGGTTCGCCTCGCCGGCTACCGCTGGTGGGACTGCTGCACGCCGTTCCCGGTGCACGGCCTCGACAAGGCGATGGGCGTCAAGAACACCATCCTGCCGTGGCTGGTCTTCGGCGCCGGCGCCACCGGAACCACCGTGGCCTTCCTGCTGCAGTCCTTCACCAACAGCTTCGACTTCACCATCTGGGCGATGGTCTGGGTGACCGGCTATCCGTTTCTCATCAGCGGCAAGCCGCTGCTCTCGCTGCCGGCCTTCATCCCAGTCATGTTCGAGCTGACCATCCTGCTCGCGGCGACCTCATGCTTCGGGCTGATGTTCCTCTTCAACGGACTGCCGCGGCACTCCCATCCGCTGCTTGCCAACGACCGATTCCGCCGCGTCACCAACGATCGCTTCTTCGTGGTGATCGAGACCCGCGATCCCCGCTACCGCCCCGGCCACACCGAGGAGTTCCTGCGGTCGCTCGGCCCGGTCGCGGTCGAAGCCGTCGAGGAGGAACCATGCCCCGAGTGATCGTCTTCACGATCCTGCTGCTGGGTCTCCTGGCGCTCATCCCGCCAGCGATCTTCGCGCGGATGCGCTCGACGCCCGGCCCGGGGCGTCCCATCCACATCGTGCAGGACATGGACTACCAGCCGAAGTTCAAGACCCAGACCGCCAACCCGCTCTTCGCCGACGGCCGCGCCATGCGGCAGCCGGTGCCGGGCGCGGTCGCTCGCGGCGAGGTGATGGACGACCCGCACTATCTCGAAGGCGCCATCGATGGGCAGTGGGCGACCGAGTTCCCATCGCAGGTCGAGGTGAACATGGCCCTGCTCGATCGCGGCCGCGAGCGCTTCAACATCTACTGCTCGGTCTGCCACGGCGTCGCGGGCTACGGCGACGGCATGGTGAACCTGCGGGCGATGGCGCTGATGGCCAACGCCGACGGCCCGGTCGACGGCACCGCGTGGGTGCAGCCCAAGAACCTGCACCTTCCCGAGGTGGCGGCGCAGCCGGTCGGGCAGATCTTCCACTCGATCACCAACGGCATCCGCAACATGGCCGGATACCAGGCCCAGATCGCCACCGCGGATCGCTGGGCGATCGTCGCCTACGTGAAGGCGCTGCAGCTGAGCCAGAACGCGCCCGCGGGACTGCGGGCGGAGGCGACTCCATGAGCCACGGCCACTCCGCCGCCCTCGAGGCGCATCTCGACACCGCGAACATCCGCCTCGGCGGCGCCGGCCTCAAGGCTCGACGCCTCGCCCTGGCTGCCGGCGTGGTGGGTATCGGAGCGAGCGTGCTCCTCGGCGGCGCCTACGGCGGCGAGCACGGGATCTTCCTGATCAAGAGCTGGCTGCAGGTCTTCCTGCTGGTGCTCTCGGCGTCGCTCGGCGCGCTTTTCTTCGTGATCATCCAGCACCTCACCCATGCGGGCTGGAGCGTGACGGTGCGGCGGCCGGCGGAACTCATCGCCTCGAACCTCACCTGGATCTGGGTGCTGTTCCTTCCCTTCGTGGTGATGGCCGCGACCGGCAAGCTCGGGGTGCTGTTCCCGTGGGCAGATCTCGAGCACCTCAAGGCGCACGCCCCTGGCGAGTACGACCTCGTGGTCGCGAAGTCGGCCTTCCTGAACCAGCCGTTCTTCTGGATTCGCGCCGCCGTGTACTTCCTGGTGTGGGCGCTGCTCGCCCGCTTCTACCTCAAGGGATCCCTCGAGGTCGGCGAGACCGGCAATGTCGCGGTCGAAGCGCGGCTGTCGAAGTGGGCCGGACCCTCCGCGATCCTGTTCGGTCTGACCACGAGCTTCGCGGCGTTCGACTGGATCATGAGCCTGTCGCCGGGCTGGTTCAGCACCATGTTCGGCGTCTACTTCTTCGCCGCCTGCGCCACCACCGGCTTCTCGACGATCATCATCTGCTGCCTCCTGCTGCAGCGGAGCGGTCGCCTGCAGGGGCTCGTCTCCGCCGAGCACTACCAGGACCTCGGGAAGCTGCTGTTCGGCTTCGGCATCGTCTTCTGGGCCTACATCGCCTTCAGCCAGTACATGCTGATCTGGTACGCGAACATCCCCGAGGAGACCGGGTGGTACCTCGCGCGGCAGATCGGCAACTGGCCGTATGTGAGCCTCGCCCTGCTCTTCGGGCACTTCGTGATCCCGTTCCTCGGGCTGATCTCCAAGTGGCCCAAGCGCATGCCGCAGTTCCTCATGCTGGGGGCGCTGTGGATGATCGCCTTTGCGTGGGTCGACTTCTTCTGGCTGGTGATGCCGACCATCCCGCACGAGCTGGCGGAGGCCGCCGACTACATGGCGATCGTCGAGGCCTACCGCGATGCGCCCACTGGCATCTTCAACCCCATCAACCTGACCATGACCATGGGTCTGGTGGGCATCTACGCCTGGGCCACCCTGAACCGGCTTGAGCGCTATCCGCTCGTCTGCCGCCGCGATCCGTGGCTCCAGAACGCCGTCGCCTTCGAGAACATGTGAGCCGACCATGAGCGCCACCACCCACGATCCCGCCCTTGATGCCGTGCAGATGGACGATCCCGAGCCAGGATCGTCGTGGTTCATCACCATCGCCAGCGTGGTGGTGCTGATCGCCCTGCTGGTCGCCCTCGCGGTGATCTTCTTCCGAGCCGAGCACGCCGAGTTCGAGAAGAAGGTGGTCGATCGGGCCTCCGAGCCGCTGATGGAGTTGCGGAACGCCCAGAACCTCCTGCTCGCCGAGAGCGGCGAGTACACCGACGCAGACACCGGAGCGGTCCGTCGACGGATCCCCATTCACGACGCCATGGAGCAGATCGCCACCCAGTACGGCTCGAACTGAGCCTTTTTCGGACCCATTGCCCGCGATTCACCCCGCCTCGCCGACTCCCGACCCGGCCTGCTGCGAAGACCTCTACCCGCCGTCATGCGACTCCACCCCTCCAGACTCTCCCTCGGTGCCGCCGCGATCGCCCTCGCGCTCGCGGCTCCGGTGTGGGGTTCGGTCGAGGACGAGCACTCGGCGCCGCAGGGCGGAGAGGACTTCCTGCCCGATCTCCCCGAGGCCCTCGCCGGCGTCGACATCGTCGAGAAGCTCGACCAGACCCTGCCCCTCGACACCGTCTTCACCGACGACAGCGGTCGCACCATCGCCCTGCGCGAACTGTTCGACGGCGAGCGTCCAGTGCTGCTGCAGATGGGCTACTTCCGTTGCCCGATGCTGTGCAACCTCGTCCTCAACGGGATGATCAAGTCGCTCGAGGAACTCGACTGGACCGCCGGAGACAAGTTCCAGGTGGTGGCGGTCTCGATCAATCCGCAGGAGAAGCACGAACTCGCGGCGGCCAAGAAGGCCGGCTACGTCCTCGAGTACGGACGCCCCGGCGTCTCCGACGGCTGGCACTTCCTGACCGGGCCGGCCGCGAGTTCGAAGGCCCTCGCCGAAGGCGTCGGCTTCGGCTTCCGCGCCCAGCCCGACGGCGAGTACGCCCACGCCGCGGCGATCTTCGTCATCACGCCCGACGGACGGGTGTCGCGATACCTCTACGGAACCAAGTACGACCCGCAGAACCTCCGCCTGGCCCTGCTCGAGGCCTCGGAGGGCCGGATCGGCAGCAGTTGGGACCGCTTCATCCTGTGGTGCCACGTCTACGACCCTGACGCGGGCGGCTACGTGCTGTTCGCGATGCGACTCATGCAACTCGGCGGCTTGGCGACGCTGCTCATCCTCGGTGGAGGGGTCGGGTGGATGTGGTGGCGCGAGTGGCGCGATCGTCGCGGCTCCGCGACGACTCCCGTGATCGCGGAATCGGGCGGCTGAGGAAATCGAGAACGACCATGCACTTCGCTTCCGACATCGTTCCATCGCTGCTCGCCGCTTCGCCGGCGAACTTCTGGCTTCCCGAAGGCGCCTCGACCCTCGCGGGCGAGACCGACTTCATGTTCGATCTGATCAACTGGATCTGCTACGTCTTCTTCGCGCTGGTCACCTTCCTGCTGGTCTGGTTCTCCTGGCGCTACCGCCAGCGCGGAGACGCTCATGCGGGCTTCACCGCGGGCCCCACCCACCACACCCCGCTCGAAGTGACCTGGACGGTGGTGCCCCTGATCATCGTGATCGCGATCTTCTTCATGGGGTTCAAGGGCTATCTGAACTTCGCGACGCCGCCGCGCGACACCTACGACATCAACGTGACCGCCGCGAAGTGGCTGTGGAGCTTCAAGTACCCCAACGGCGCCACCTCGGACGACCTCTACATCCCCTCCGACCAGCCGGTGCGCCTCATCCTTCGCTCCGAGGACGTGCTGCACAGCCTGTTCATCCCGCAGTTCCGCATCAAGCGCGACGTGGTGCCGGGGCGGTTCAGCGAGGTCTGGTTCCAGTCGGACGTGCCCACCGGCACCGACGTCGAGGACGCCTACAACCTCTTCTGCACCGAGTACTGCGGCACCGGCCACTCGAACATGAATCGCCACGTGTTCGTGCTCGAGGGCAGCGCCTTCGCGGAGTGGGTGGAGAAGCAGGGTGCCTGGCTCGACGAGATTCCCGACGAGGAGCTCTACTTCAAGGCCGGTCCCAAGATCTACGCCCGCTGCTCCAACTGCCACAGCCTCGATGGAAGCCCCAACACCGGGCCGACCTGGCAGGGGCTCTGGGATCGCACCCGCGACGGCAGCACCATCTTCATCGACGGGGTGGCCCTCAAGGACCTGATCGGGCCCGGCAACGAGTTCGAGACGCCGGAGGACTACATCCGCGACTCGATCTACAACCCGGGCAAGCATGTGGTGAAGAACTACACCAACGCGATGCCGACCTTCAAGGGTCAACTCAACGACCGCATGGTCGAGGCGATCACCGGAATGATGAAGCACCTCGACGAATTCGACGCCAAGGGGAAATGGAAGAACGCGCCGGCGGAGTGAACGGACGCACCTGCGCTGCGGGGCCGGACGGCCCCGGGAGACGAACATGACCACCCTCGACCTGACTCGACCCGGACTCGCGGACACGCCCGCTTCCGACGACTACCTGAAGCACGGCAGCGGCGTGATGTCGTGGCTCGGCACGCTCGACCACAAGCGGATCGGGGTGATGTACCTGGTGTCGGTGCTGGTGAGCTTCCTGATCGGCGGCATCTTCGCCCTGCTGATCCGCACCGAGCTGCTCGCGCCGGGCGGCACCATCATGACCGCCGACCAGTACAACCAGGTCTTCACCCTTCACGGGGCGATCATGGTGTTCCTGGTGATCATCCCGAGCATCCCCGCGGCGCTGGGCAACTTCGTGTTGCCGATCATGCTCGGGGCCAAGGACGTGGCCTTCCCGCGGCTCAACCTCTTCAGCTACTGGCTCTGGATGTTCGGCGCGACCTTCGCCCTGATCTCCCTGGGCATGGGCGGCTTCGACACCGGCTGGACCTTCTACACGCCCTACTCGACCACCACCTCGACCGGCGGCGTCATTCCGATCCTCACCGCGGTCTTCATCCTCGGGTTCAGCTCGATCTTCACCGGGATGAACTTCGTGGTCACCATCCACAAGCTGCGGCCGCCGGGCATGACCTGGTTCCGCATGCCGCTCTTCCTGTGGGCGCTCTACGCGACCGCCCTGATCCAGGTGCTCGCGACGCCGGTGCTCGCGATCACGCTGCTGTTGCTGATCGTGGAGCGGACCCTCGACATCGGCATCTTCAACCCCGCGATGGGCGGCGACCCGGTGCTCTACCAGCACTTCTTCTGGTTCT
Organism: bacterium; assembly: GCA_029977865.1. Lineage (GTDB taxonomy): Bacteria > Planctomycetota > Phycisphaerae > Phycisphaerales > SM1A02 > VGXO01. The sequence goes on along the minus strand of JAPOKA010000021.1, from coordinate 16,911 downwards.
ACAGCCATCCCGCGGTCTACATCATGATCCTGCCGGCGATGGGGATCATCAGCGACATCATCGCGGTGCACTCCCACCGCCACATCTTCGGCTACCGCTTCATCGCCTTCAGTTCGGTGGCGATCGCGATCTTCAGCTTCCTGGTGTGGGGCCACCACATGTTCACCAGCGGCCAGAGCGCCCTGATGAACACCCTCTTCTCCGCGATCACCTTCAGCGTCGCGATCCCTTCGGCGATCAAGGTCTTCAACTGGCTGGCCACCCTCTACAAGGGCTCGATCAGCCTGAACACCCCGATGCTCTACGGGCTCGGGTTCATCTTCCTGTTCACCATCGGCGGCCTCACCGGCATCCACCTCGGAACCCTGAACGTGGACGTGCACCTGCACGACACCTACTTCGTGGTGGCCCACTTCCACTACGTGATGATGGGAAGCGCCCTCATCGCCATGATCGGCGGGCTACATCACTGGTGGCCGAAGATGACCGGCCGGATGTACTCGGAGAAGTGGGGGACGATCGCGTTCTGGCTGGTCTTCGTCGGCTTCAACGTGACCTTCTTCACCCAGTTCATGCTGGGCAGCCACGGCATGCCGCGGCGGTACTACGACTACCTGCCCCAGTTCCAGACCTACCACGTGATCTCCTCGATCGGCTCCTACATCATGGCCGTCGGCTTCGGGATCATCGCGGTGTACCTGCTGCACTCCTGCTATCGCGGCCGCAAGGCGCCCGCCAACCCGTGGGGCGGCCGCAGCCTCGAATGGCAGTGCGCCAGCCCGCCGCCCTACTACAACTTCGCGACCACTCCCAGCGTCGGCGACTGCTACGACTTCAGCGTGGTCCGCTGGGACGACGCCGAGCAGGGCTACGTCGTCGATCGTGATCTCGATCCCTCAACGCGCGGCAAGCAGGCCGCGTCCGGAGCCCACTGATGTCGGCGATCCCGGCGCAATCGGAATCCTCGGGCGGCGACGGTCATGGGCACGGCCATGATGACCATGGCCACGGCCACTCCGAGTTCCCCTTCCTCGCCCACCACTTCGAGACGCCCGCGCAGCAGTTCGACAGCGGCAAGCTCGGCATGTGGCTCTTCCTCGCGACCGAGATCCTCTTCTTCGGCGGGCTCTTCGCGGCCTACGCGGTGCTTCGCTTCAAGAACCCCGAGGTGTTCGCCTACAGCGCGAACTACCTCGACACCATCATGGGTGGCATCAACACCTGTGTGCTGATCGTGTCGAGCCTCACCATGGCCCTCGCGGTCCGCTTCGCCCAGACCGACAAGATCCCGGCGATGATCGTCTGCCTGGTGCTCACCTTCTTCGGAGCGGTGGGCTTCATGGTGATCAAGTACTTCGAGTACACCCACAAGATCCACGAGCATCTGGTCTGGGGACCCACCTTCTACGTGCCCGCGGACGAGGAGATCGCCAAGGAGGTCAGCACGCCGCCGCCCGCCGAGGCCGCGCCCGCTCCGACCTTCGAGACCGCGGCGCTGGGCGAGGCTTCACCGGTCGCGGCGATGTTCGCCATGCCTCCCGCCGAAGCCTCGGTGATCGCGAAGGCGCCGGTGGGTCCGTCTGGCCTCTCCGATCCGCAGGGCAAGCCGACCGCGGTCTCGCACTATCCCGAGACCGCCGAGGAGCCCGCGATCAAGCACCTCGAGGATCCGAAGATGCCGGTGGGGACCCACCAGTTCTTCGCGATCTACTACGCCATGACCGGCCTGCACGGCATCCACGTGGTGGTGGGCATGATCGTGATCGGCTGGCTCATCTGGCGGGGCCTCAAGGGCCACTTCGGAAGCAAGTACTTCACTCCGGTCGATCTCGGCGGCCTCTACTGGCACATCGTCGACCTGATCTGGATCTTCCTGTTCCCGCTCTTCTACCTGATTCACTGACCGCATCGGCGAGGCATCCATGAGCGCGCACCACGATCAACACGGCCACGGCGACGGCGAGCCCCACCCGCTCGTCGGCCACCTCGTTCCGGTGCGAACCCTGGTGTTGACCGGGCTCGCCCTGCTGCTGCTCACCGTGGTCACGGTGGCGGTGCGTTACATCGACGTCGGGGAGTTCAACATCGTGGTGGCGTTGGGCGTTGCGGTGGTGAAGGCGGTGCTGGTGATCCTGATCTTCATGCACCTCTTCTGGGATCGACCATTCAACTCGCTGGTGCTGGTGGGCTCGATCATCTTTGTGGTGCTGCTGGTCGGCATCGTCATGACCGACACGCGGATGTACCGGCCGAGCCTCTACAACGGCAATCCCAAGTTCGTCCAGGAAGTGCTCGACGCGGACGCGCCGTACGCGCCGATCACCGAAGACAAGACGACCGGAAGGCTCGGCTACTGAGTCAACGCCATCGCTGAGGCATCGGAGCGACCATGCCCGCCTCGACGCCTCGCTCGGATTCGCCCTTCGAAGATCCGCGGCAGCGGATCGAAGCCGGCCGCTTCGGGATGTGGGTGTTCCTGGTCGTGCTGGGGGTCTTCTTCGCCGCGGCGATGATCGCGTTCGCGGCGATCCGCATCGATCTGGGTTCGAGTCCGCTCTGGGCCGGGGCGGGAGCGCCGCCGCTTCCCCCGATCCTCTACGCGAGCACCGTGGTGCTGGTCTTGGTGAGCGGAGCGCTGGAGTGGTCCAAGCGAACGGCTCGTCGGGCGGGCAATCCGAGGTTCTGGCTTTGGATGGCCCTCGCGCTCGGAGTGGGATTCCTGACACTGCAATCGGTGGCCTGGATCCGACTCTGGTCCGAGGGACTGACTCCGAATCGCGACCTCTTCGGTTGGGCGTTCTACGTCCTGACCGCCATCCACGCGCTACACGTGCTCGGAGGCCTTGCGGCCCTCGGATGGATTCTCGGACGAAGGAGGCTCGAGTCCGAGCCGCCGACAAGCCGGGCGTCGGGATCCTTGATCGCCATGTACTGGCACTTTCTTGCCGCGGCCTGGATTGGTCTCTATCTGCTGCTGATCTGGTCGTCGCGCTGATTCGCTGAACCGAGTGAGCGGTCGGACCGAGACTATCCTGTTCTGGCGAGTTCCCCGTGGACCTCCCGGGAACTGGATTCCAACCTTGCGGAAGACGCTGGTCGAAATCTGGAGGCTGCTCGATCCCCGTCAGAGGCGGCGGCTCGTGCTGCTGCAATTCGTCTCGCTCCTCATGGCGGTGTCGACGGTGGCGGGGATCGCCGCGGTCATGCCGTTCTTCGCGGTGCTCGCCGATCCGCAACTGGTGCATACCAACTCGTGGCTCGAGAGGACCTACCGATTCTTCAACTTCTCGAGTGAGCAGCGGTTCCTGGTGTGCCTCGGCATCGGAGTGGTCGTCGTCATCATCGCTTCGAACCTGCTCAATCTGCTCGGTGGCTTGGCGACGACCAGATTCGCGTTCTGGATCGGCAACGACTTTCAGATCACGCTGTTCTCCGAGTATCTCAACCGCGACTACCTGTTCCACGCACGAACCAACAGCGCAACGTTGGTGAACAACACCACCGCGCAGATCGACCGCATCACCCGCGGGATACTGATGCAGGCGGTGGCGTTCACCAACAACGTGGTGATCTCGTTCTCGATCGTGGTCGCCATCGTGTTCGTGGATCCCGTGATCGCGCTTTCCACGGCAGCCGGGCTGGGAGGAGCCTACGGGCTGATCTACTTCCTGGTGCGGAGGAAGCTCGCCGAGTACGGGCGACGCCAATCCGAAACCGGTGCCGCTCGAATGAAGGCGCTCTCGGAGGGCTTCGGCGGGATCAAGGAGATCATCGTCCTGCACAGCCGAGAGGTCTTCCGGAGCGAGTTCCAGAGGAACTGCTGGGAGAGTTCCCGGGTGCAGGCCAACGCCCAGATCCTTTCGATCAGCCCGAAGTACCTGCTGGAGGGAGTGGCCGTCGGCGGACTTGTGACCGTTGCCCTTCTTCTCAGTTTCGACTCCGACGGCATGTCGGGGTGGCTGGCGAAGATCTCCTTCCTGGGGCTGGCGGCGTATCGGCTCCTGCCGTCGCTGCAGTGGTGCTTCCAGCAGGCCGCCACCATGCGAGCCAATCGATCGGCCTTCGAGGAGCTGGCCTCCGATCTCGAGCGCGGCCGCGCTCGACTTCGCTCGGCAGGGCAGCGTGCCATCGAGCTCAAGGAACGGGTGGTGCAGCCGCTTCAGTCGATCGAGGTCGAGGATGTGTCGTTCCGCTATGCCGACGATCGGCCGCTGGTGCTGAACAATGTGCGCATGAGCATTCCGGCGGGAGCCACCGTGGGATTCGTCGGGCCCAGCGGCTCCGGCAAGACGACCCTCGCGGATGTGCTCCTTGGTCTCCTGGTTCCCCAGCGTGGACGACTGAAGGTGGATGGAAGGGAGGTCGACGACACGACCCGAGAGGTTTGGCAGCTCAACCTCGCCTACGTTCCTCAGAACATCTTCCTGACCGACGGGACCATCGCGGAGAATGTGGCGTTTGGCGTCCATCCCGACCAGATCGATCAGGATCGCCTCCGCGAGGCGGGCCGACTCGCGCGAATCGAGGAGTTCGTCGATTCGCTTGAGCATGGATACCAGGAGCGAATCGGTGAGCGTGGAGTGAAACTGAGCGGGGGACAGCGGCAGCGGATCGGGATCGCGCGAGCGCTCTATCGCGATGCCAGTGTCCTGGTGTTCGATGAGGCCACCAGCGCCTTGGACGGGATCACCGAGCGAGAAGTGATGGATGCGATCGAGGCCCTGCAGGGCCAGCGGACCATCGTGCTGATCGCGCACCGATTGAGCACGGTTCGCAAGTGCGACATGATCTTCGAGTTCGAGAGCGGGCGGGTGATTCGCTCGGGCACCTTCGATGAACTCGTGGCGCAGTCGGAGCGATTCCGCAAGATGGCCGGCTTGGCCGACCCCGCCTCGGCGAGTTGAAGGCGGCGGACTACGGCAGGGACCTCGGCCCGAGTCGCTCGGCGGCGAAGTGCATGCAGGGGATCACGACCAGGCTTCGATCGGCGCCGGGCTCGACGTGAACAAGAACCGTCCGCTGCTGCGGATCGGCGGAGAACGGCGTCGAGTCGGAACTTCGAGCTGGCGGAAGCAGCCGGAGGTCTTCCAGGGTGCGGACCTGCCACTTCCCGGTCGCGTCTCGAATCGCGACCGCGCCGCTCTTCAACGCGATCCAATCGCTCGGCGAGGTGCCGGCGGGATCAATCCCACCCACCGGGAACGGAAGCCCGGGACTCCGGATCGACTGGGTGTAGTCGATGCGACGGTCACGTTCCTGGCTTCCGAGGTCGCCGAGGGCGACGGTGGTCTCGGGATGCGTGTTCAGCCATTCGCCCCAGTTCGCCACCGAGACCATCGGAACGATCGAGAGGGGTTCGGACTCGAGTGGACCAGCCACCGACTGCAGTCGGATCGGACTCCAGAGGCTTGGGGACGACTCGGGCTGCGGGCTGGTGCGCGTTCGGTCGTACAGGAGGTGGGTCGCGTCGAGCATGAGTCCGCTCAGTCCGAACTCCCGAACTTCTCCCTCGATATCGCGGCGAAAGACCACCGCCATGTCGGCGAGCGGGCTGAAGGAGACTGCGATCGGGACACCGCCGAGTTGGTCGTTGACGATTTCGTGCACCTCGAGCAGGGGCACGGGGTAGGCGCGAGCCTCGCCGTTGATCACGACCCCCACCACGCGATCCGTGGTGACGACCGGCCGGCGGCGATGGCTGGCGTTGAACTCAGCGACCTCGCTCCCGGCGATCGTCTGCGGCCGATCGAGCGAAGGCAGGTAGTCGCGCGGTCGTCCCGAGGCGGCGAGTCCCGGATCGGCGGCGAGGCTCCCCAAGTCGAACTGGTACGAAGCCGGATCGTGACCGTCTCCGATCGGCCGCACGCGACGGCTCCCCTCGAGAACGGCCCATGCCAGCACCGCCGCCGCGGCGAGCAATGCAATCGACGCGAGGACATAGGCCAGCCGACGCAGCGATGGATCGCTTCGGCCACGTGTCGCGATCGCGGTGGACGTCGCGTCGCCCGATCGGTCCGTGCCCATCATGGACTCGACGTGCGAGGCGCAGTTGCCGTCCGTGGGGCGGCGTCCGCACCTTCCGTGGATGCGGCGGCTTCGGCGCGACGAGCGTCCGGCGGCTCGTTCTCGCCGGATTGCATGACGGGAACGACGACGTCACGGCCGCCGTCGATCCACGCCTGCGCCGCGACCGGCCCGCGATCGAGCACCATCGCAAGCAGCAGCAGCGGAAGGTACGCGAGGCTCGAGAAGAAGACCCGCCGCGCATCCTCGAGGCTTCGGCTTCGCCAGAGCCGCCACGACGGCCATGCCATCCAAAGCGCCAGCGGCAGCGATGCGATCGCGTACCACCATCCCGCGAGGCCGAGACGCACCGCCATCAGACCCAACGGAACAAGCAGCAGGCTTCCCGCAAGGACGACCAGGCTCGTCACTTCGCCGTGGCGATCGAGTGCCGGCAGCATGCGGAATCCGCCGCGTTCGTAGTCGTCGCGGTACATCCACGCCAAGGCGAGGAAGTGCGGCAACTGCCAGACGAAGAGGATCGCTCCGAGCAGCCATGCCGCCACCGGAAGTTCGCCGGTGGCGGCCGCCCACCCGATCATCGGCGGCAAGGCGCCGGTGACGGCGCCGACGAGGGTGTTGAGGGTGGTTCGCGGCTTGAGGGGTGTGTAGACGAGCACGTAGAGCAGCAGGTTCGCGAGTGCAAGCGCCGCGGCGAGCATGGTGGTGAACTGCGCGAGAACCGCGAAACCCAGGTATCCCAGGATCACCCCACCGATGAAGACCGGCACGCGACCCACTCGTCCGGCGGGAAGCGGGCGATCGCGGGTGCGGTGCATCCGCGCATCTCGAGCGATCTCTGCAAGCTGGTTGAGCATGCTCGCGCTTGCCGCGGCGAGCCCGGTGCCCAAGACCGTCCACCCCAGCGCCGCCCAGTCGATCGCGACCGGCGCCGCAAGCACGAATCCCGCTGCGGTGGTGGCCAGCACCAGCATGGTCAGGCGCGCCTTGGCGAGCTCGGAGAGGGTCGCAAGTCCTCCGCGGCGCCGGTCACGAGCGGAGGGGGCTTCGATCACCGCATCCGCCTCGAGTGAGGCGGAATCGGAGGCCGGCGCGTCGGGGGTGGAAGCGTGCATCGTGGGGCGGGGAGACGCGTCATAGTATGGCCTTCGCGATCGCGTCCCGGCTGCTTCCAAGAGGATGCCGGGACGACGAATCCACGCGTGCCCCCGACGCGGAATCGACGCCATGACTCCGACCGCCATCGCCGCTCCCGAGACCTCGCCAGCCGTGTCGAAGCGCACGCTCGAGACGACTGCAGCCAGTTCGACGGCGGGGACCTTCACCCTCGATCTCGCCCTCGGCTTTGCCGCGACGGTCGCCATGTGGGCGGTCGGGTATCTCTGCATGACCGCGCCGGGATTGGTGATCGGTGAAGCCCTCTTCGCGGTGACCATCGCGGTGCTGGGTGCGGTCGCGATGGTGGCGGGGCGACTCCGCCCGGCGGCCGCGGCCCACGTGCCCGGATGGAGGCGGGGGGTTCGCGTCGGATTGGTCTCCGCCACCGTCAATCTCCTGATCGTGGGAAGCCTGTTCGGCGGGAACTCGGATCTTGGCACCGCAGCCGGTTGGATTGCCGGCCTCTATGCGATCTCCGTGCTGGTCGGTGCCGCGGGCGGCGCCTTGGGAGCGGCCCGCAGTCCGATTCGAACCGACGTTTCGCCCTTGGGGCTCTTTGCAGCCGTCGCCGCCACCGCGGTCTTCCTGCTGCTCATCACCGGCGGACTCGTGACCGGACTCGAGGCCGGGCTGGCGGTGCCGGACTGGCCGAACTCGTTCGGCCACAACATGCTGCTCTATCCGCTGAGCGAGATGACCGGAGGGATCTACTACGAGCACGCCCATCGCCTCTACGGCATGCTCGTCGGCGTGACCACGCTCACGTTCCTGGTGCTCGCGTGGCGGCTCGATCGACGTGCCGCGATCCGCGGGACCGCCGTCGTGGTGCTGGCGATGGTCTGCGTGCAAGGGCTGCTCGGCGGCTTGCGGGTGACCGGCACCCTCACTCTCAGTCAGGACGCCTCCGACCTCGCTCCGAACCTCACCCTCGCCATCGTGCACGGGGCCTTCGGCCAGGTGATCTTCGCGACCTTCTGCGGGCTTGCGGTGGTCACCAGCGGCTCCTGGCGAAGCTCCATCGCCAGTGCGAACGCCACCGCGGAGACCGATCGCTTCCTCGCCTCGGCGTTGCCGTTCTGCCTGATCGGGCAGTTGGTCCTGGGTGCGTGCTATCGCCACCTTCAGGTGCACGGCGAGGCCGGGCTGGTCGAGCATCCGCTGTGGGCGCTGCACTCCCACATCGCCTTCGGCGTGCTGGTGGCCGCGTTGGCGATCGCGGTCGGGGTTCGAAGCTGGGGTCGCCACGGCGATCGCCCGGTGCTGCGGCGACTGGGTCTCGCCCTCATCGCGGCGATCGTGTTGCAGCTGCTGCTGGGCACCGCGGCGCTGGTTGCGGTGTTCGTCCGACCGGGTGTCGAGATTCCGGTCTGGGAACTGCTCATCACCAGCGCCCACCAGGCCACCGGTGCCTTGCTTCTGGGCCTTTCGACGATGTTGGCGCTCTGGACCCGGCGACTGGTGCAGCCCCTCGACCACACCCGAGTCTCGCCGGCGTGATCGGTTCCGCTCGGGTCAATCGCCCAGCGTCATCGCAGGCTTGAGCGCCTCTTCGAGGGCGAGCAACGCGTACACGGTGACGAGTTCCGGGCGGCCCTCCTCCCAGCGGTCGGCCTCGTTGATCCACGAGCCATCGTCGCGCTGCAATGCCGCGAGCGCGGCGACGAGCTCTTCCCGCCAGTTTCGCTTCACACCGTCGGCGGTCTCGATCTCGGCCTGTTGTGCCGCGAGCAGCGCTCTCGCCATCGCATGGAGGAAGTAGTAGTGGCCCTGCTGACCGAGGCCGGGGTTCTCATCGAAGGTCCAGTGGCGACGGATCCAGTCGAAGGCAGCCCGCACGCGAGGATCGTCGGCGGTGAGCCCCGCGTAGAGCAGGCTCTTGAAGCCCGCGTAGGTCATCGATCCGTAGCTGCGGAGACTTCGCGGGACGCCCTCGGGCTGAATCTCCCCGTAGCGACCTTCGCCGGCCGCTTCGCTGGCGAAGCTCTCTCCTCCGTTGGCGGGGGTGTAGACGAAGCCGCCATCGTCGGAACCCGCCTGCGCCCAGGACGCTGGGTTGGTCGCCTTGAGGTTCTGCGTGCGCGACACGAAGACGAGGGCCCGCTGCACCGCGGGATCCTCGGTGCTGACGCCCGCATCGTGCAGGGCATCGAGCATCAGTTGGGTGTTGGAGAGGTCGGGACGACCGTGGCGGCCGTACCCGGCGCCACCGAACCAATCCTGTGCCGGCGCGACGCCTTCACGCTGATCCCACTGCTGCTCCTGCAGCCACATGACTCCTTCGGCGAGGCGATCTGCGTGTTCGGTGCGGCCGGCGGTCGCGAGTCCCATCACCACCGCCGAAGCGACGTAGTTGCCGATTCCGCCGGCCGCGAGGCCGTCGAAGCCGCCACCGGCAGCGAGCGATGCGGTCACGAACCGCAGGGCGCGGTCGAGCGCGTCCCGGCGCGTCGGGCTCGTCGGCGCCTGGGCGATGGCCTTCACCGCAAGCGCAGAGACCGCGACGCTTGCGGCGCCCTCACGCGGGCTCTGATCGGTCGGCGTGACGGCGCTGCCGCGCATCCACGATCCATCCGCGCCTTGGCTTGCGATCAGGTAGTCGAGTCCACGGTCGAGGGCGGCGCGGGCGGCGGCCACCGACTCCGGGCTCATGGCGATCTCGGCATCTTTCTCGGCGATCCGCAGCACCGCAGGCAACGGCGGCGCTACGAAGCGAGGCAGCGACGGATCGCCGACGGTGGTCACCTTCGAGCCGTCGATTCGCGCATCGAGCGGCACCGTCGCGGGCTCGAGGATCGCCGGCGGCGCAGAACTCGATGGCCCGGGCGGATCGCCTCTCAGCGCTCCCGCGGGCGAAGCGGCGCCGAGCACCGCCGCGGACAGGATGAGGCATGCCGTCGGTAGCATGCCGAGACGAGGACGCGGTGGGGCGATCTGGATCATGCGTCGATCCTACGGTCGCCCCGAGTCCTTGGCTCCGGAACGCCGAAACGCCGACTGCGCCGCACATGGATGCTTCGCTGCGAAGAGACTCCCAACGACCGACCGCGGCCCGTCCGCCGAGGTCGACATTGCGACTCGAACGAGCCGCGTGCTCGCTCCTCGCGGCCCTTGCGGTCTCGCCCTCGACGGTTGCTCGATCCGCATCGGGCGAGTTCCAGCAGCCGCCTCCGAGCGAGGTTTCGGCATCGACGACGCCGGCGTCGGAGTCGACCATGGCTGCGGGGTCCACGCAGGACGAGCCGAGTTCGAGCCCCGCACCAAAGGTCTCCGAAGCGCCACGGGATCCCCAGACCGCGACGGAAGGGGTCTGGCCGTGGCGGGAGGAGAAGCTCACCGGCAAATGGGGGGCCGCCCGCACGGCGCTCGAGGATCGCGGCATCGACTTCGAAGCCTCCATGGTCTTCGACGTGGTCTGCAACTTCAGCGGCGGCATCCGTACCGGAACCGACTACCCGCATCTCTTCAACCTCCAGCTCGATCTCGACCTCTCCAAGCTGATCGGACTCGAAGGCGGCGAGATCTTCGCGCTCGGTCAGTTCGAGCAGGGGCAGGATCCCAGCGTCAATCTCGTGGGCGACTATCAGGGCGTCGACGACATCGCGATCCAGTCCGGCATCGCGCAGCTCTCGCAGCTGTGGTATCGCCAGGCCTTCCTCGAGAATCGCGTCTCGGTGCAGATCGGCCTGCTCGACTACTACTTCTCCTTCGCCTCGCCGACCGCCGGCGCACTGTTCATCAACAACGGACCGAACTATCCGGCGATCACCAACGTGTCGGTGCCGACCTATCCGGACCAGCGATTCGGAGCGCTGGTCGACCTGCAACCGGTTCCGTGGGCGCAGGTGCTGCTGGCGGTCTACGACGGCACCATTCCGCCGGCGCTGGGGGCACCCAATGGTGAAGGAAGCCGCGGGCCCGGCTCGTTCTTCGACAACACCTCGGGCTACTTCGTGGCTGGCGAAGTCGATTTCGAATGGACCTTGTCGGGTGGCCGCGCCGGCATGCTTGGACTCGGCGGTTGGGGACACACCGGCGAGTTCGCGACCTTCTCCGGCGGGGTGCAGGACGGCTTGACGGGCTTCTACGGCTACCTGCAGCAGACGGTGTGGATGGCCGACGAGAAGGACCCAAACGGCCCGGCGCTGACGCTCTTCCTGATCGGCGGAACCAGCGAGCAGTCGGTCAATCCCGCCGCGTGGTCGCTCGCGGGAGGCGTCGAGTGGCAGGGCCCGATCGACGGCCGGCCGCAGGACACCGCGGGGTTCGGATTCGGACTGGTTCGATTCAGCGACGAGGCGACGGTGGTTCGCGAGCCGTACGAGTGCGCGTTGGAGGCCTTCTACCTCCTGCAGTTGACGCCATGGCTTGCGATCCAGCCCGACCTGCAGTTCGTGATCGATCCGGGTGGCGGCGCGGTGGCGTCCAGCGACGCCTTCGTCGGCATCCTGCGGGTGACGGTGAACTTCTGAGCGTCGCGCGACTCAGCGCACGATCGCGTAGACCAGCTGCTCGGCGGTGCGCCCGCCGGCCACGAAGGTCACCGGCACCTGCAGCAGGCCGGTGAACCCCGCACGGGGAGTCACGTTCACGGTGACCAGGAGGTTCTTGCCGTCGGAGTGCTGCGAGATCAGTTCGGCGGTGGCGTCGGGCGAGACCGCATAGACGGTGTCGAAGCGAAGCGGACCCATGTCCTCGACTTCGAGGGTGAAGCCGCCGGACTCGCCGGGAGCGATCGCACCGACCATGGAACGGAACTCCGCAAAGCGAAACCCCGGCGCGAGGCGGGTGGCTTCATGCCGCACGCGAATGTCGACGAGCGGGCAGTCCTCGCGATCGGTCTCGATCAGCATGTACTTGGGAACGGCGCTGGCGGCGAGACCGCGGAAGTCGTAGCCGAGGGTGTAGCGAGCACGGGGAGCGTCTCGAGCAGGATCGAATCCGACGAACGTCGGCGACTTGCCCTGCACCGAAATCACCCGGAACGGCTGCCCGTTGGGCGACTCGAGGTCGAAGGTGCCGCTGAGGCGACTCTCCTCGAGTGCGTCGATGTAGGGAAGCGGACGCGCCACCACCGAGTAGGCGACCTCGGCCTTGAGCCCGACCTGCATGGGCTGGGCGATGTCGCGAAAGAGCAGGGAGACCGCGGCCTGCTTGATTCCCACCGCCGCCGAGGTCTGCATCGAGATCGGCATCTGGATGCTTCCGCGGGCGGGAATCACCTTGCCGGTCATGTCGACGGTCGTGCACTGGCAGGTGGGCTTCGAGGCGATGATCTCGATCGGCGCATCCGAACTGTTGCTCAGCGTCACCTCGACCTCGACGAGGGCCTTGGGGTCGACGAGCCCGAAGTCGACCATGCCCGGCTCGGCGGTGATGGGTCCCACGGTGACGCGGTTGGAGACCGCGGACGGAGGCGGTGTCGGTCGCGAGGAGGCCGCCGCGGCGGGAGCGACCGCGGAAGGGCCTGTCGGCGCCGCGGTCGGAGTGCTTGCATTCGAACTGTTGGCGACCGGGGTCTCTGCGCTACCGCGGTCGCAACCGAATGGAGCCGCGGCGAGGAAGGAACAGAGGACGGCGGCGATCCGCGTGCTCATGGTGAGGTCTCCACTGGCATCGCCGCGAGCATAGGTCCAACCGCGCGGAAGCGGGCTTGCCGGAGGTCTCGGTGCCGAGGCCGATCGACGGCGAGGCGACAGCGAGCGCGATTGCGAGCGATCTGCCACCGGCTTCGATGCCATCACTGGAGATCCGTACCATCGCCCCCATGCGAGCCATCACCGTCGATCGCCAAGGCGTCCCCGTCGCAGCCAACGTCTCCTATCGCTCCGACTTTCCCGATCCAAGCCTTCCTGCGGGGTGGTGCTTGGTCCGCACCGAAGCCTCCGCGCTCAATCACCTCGACCTCTGGGTCGGACGCGGACTCCCTGGTCTCGACACGGACTATCCGCACATCGGCGGCTCCGACGGCGCGGGGGTGGTCGAGGCGGTGGGGGAAGGCGTCGAGACCTCGTGGATCGGCACCCGGGTGCTGCTGAACGCTGCGGTGCGGCAGTCGATGCCGCCGCGTCCGGGCCTCGCCGCCGCGCCGCCGGACATCCGCATGCTCGGCGAGCACGACCATGGCGCCCATGCCGAGCGATTCGTGGCGCCGGCGGAGAACCTGCTCGACATCGGCGAGACCGATCCGGTCGAGGCCGCAGCGTTCGGTCTCACCCACCTCACCGCGTGGCGAATGATGCGCTCGCGGGCGAACCTTCAGGGCGGCGAGGTGGTGCTGATCACCGGCATCGGCGGCGGGGTGGCGATGGCCGCGCTCGCGATCGCCAAGCACCTCGGCTGCACCGCCATCGTCACGAGTCGCAGCGAGGCCAAGCTCGCGCGGGCTCGTGAGCTCGGCGCCGACCACGGCGTGCTCGACCGCGGCGAGGACTGGTCCCGCGAGGTCCGGGGCTTGACCGCTCGTCGGGGGGTCGACTGCTGCATCGATTCGATCGGGGGTGGCGTCTTCGGCTGGGCGGTCAAGAGCCTCGCCCGCGGTGGCACCTACGTGACCTGTGGAACCACCGCCGGCGCCACCGCACCCTGCGAACTGGCACGGGTCTTCTGGAGCCAGTTGTCGATCCTCGGGTCGACGATGGGCGACATGGACGAGTTCAGGCAGGTGGGATCGCTCCTGGTCTCGGGGGCGATTCGCCCGGTGATCGACGCGACCTTCGCCCCGTCCGAGGCCGCGAAGGCCTATTCGAGACTTGAATCGGGCGAGCAGTGTGGGAAGATCGTCTTCGACTGGCGGTGATCGGATTTGGCCGCGGTCGCGAACCCAAGACCACGCGTGGGACACTCGATGAACCAGGTGACGACCGAGGCGATGACCCAGGAATCGACCGCCACACTGCCCGCCCCGGCAGCCGCGCCACCTCGACCGACGCGACTTCCCCAGTGGAAGGTGCTGCTCCACAACGACCGGGTCAACTACATGGCCTACGTGGTCGCGGCGGTGGTTGAGATCGTTCGGGTGCAGCGGCCAGACGCGGAGCGGGCGATGCTCGAGGCCCATCACAAGGGAGTTTCGGTGCTCACGGTCACCCACCGCGAGCATGCCGAACTCCTCGTCGAGCAACTCCGCAGCAAGCGCTTGGTTGCCACCGCCGAGCCGGACGCCTGACCCAGATCGACATCTCGCCCGGCGATCTCGTGCCGTCAGAAATCAGCCGCTGGAAACAGGCAGGCGACGATCTTGGTGCCCGTTGCCTGCACCCGCTGCGGGGGTGCGATTTGCCACTCCGCAGCGGTGGGGCGGCGAGGGGCGGTTCTTTTCGGGCGGCTGACGGGACCGATCGCCTTCTGGGTTTTTCAGTCCGCCGCCCATCCCAAAGCGGGCTCAACGGCCTCTGTTGGCCATATCCGGGTGTCCCGGAGGCTGTCGAACGCCTCTCCGAGTGAACGGCGGCGGGGGGTTCGCCTTGGGACGAATGCCGCGAATGTGAGGATGGTTCCGGTGATTCCGTTTGTCTCAGATGTTCCCTGATCTACATTTTGCGGGTTGCTTGGGTCCCGTCGGGGAGATTCCGATCTAGAGGATTCCCCGCGCGGGCGAGTGCTGTTGTTGCGGATTCCCCGCGAGGAGTGTGGATCCTGAGGCAGCGGTTGGGCTTCGGCTGTTCAAAGCCAACCAGTTGGGTGCGCAAGTCGACCTGACATCGGGCTCGAGCTGAGTCCTCGAGGCGAGAGTCAGGTCGGGTGAAGACAGGAAGCAAGGAGACCCCCATGTCGAAGTGGACCCTGTTGACGACGGCCGGAGCCACGGCCCTCGTCGTGGCGGGCTGGACCAGTCCGCTGCACGCTCAGTGCGACACCACGCCGGGTGCCGGCGCCATCGAGCAGAACGACGGCTGCGGAAGCAGCGAGGCCGGCTACCAGGACCCCAACGGCGGCTGCAACTACGCCGGCAACCCGACCCAGGACGCCGGTGCGCTTTCGGGCGCCTCGCCGACCCTGCAGGTCTACGGCACCGTCGGCACCTTCACCCCCTCCGGCGGCACCACCCCATCATCGCGTGACCTCGACTGGTATTCCTTCACGCTCGAGGCGCCGGGCACCGTGACCTTCTCGCTCACCAACAACGACATGGTCAGCGGTCTGAACGTGCCCATGGTCTTCTTCGTGACGAATGGATTCGACTGCGAGACGCAGGAGTTCATCGTCGGCGTGCAGACCGACCTCTGCCCCTACGAGGTCTCGGTGATCCTTCCCGATGGAGCCCACAAGTTCATCGTGACCACGCCCTTCGACGGCAGCGGCGGCACCCTGTGCCCCGTCGACTATCGCGTCACCGCCGAGTACAGCCCGGGACAGTTCCCCGAGTGCGGTGCGGCCGGTGCCGGTTCCTGCATCGAGGAGCACGTCGAGGGCGGCTGCGACAACTTCGCCTGCTGCGAGACGGTCTGCGCCTTCGAGCCGGCCTGCTGCGACGTGGCCTGGGACGCCCTCTGCGTCGAGTATGCCACCTCGCCCGACCTCGGTTGCGGCTACTTCATCTACACCTGTGATCCGCCCGCGGGCGCTCCTGACAACGACTGCGCCACCAACGCCACCATGGCTGCGGTCGGCGACACCTTCACCTTCTCGAACGTCGATGCCTCGACCGATGGCCCCAATGGCGACAGCAGCGTCTGTGGCGCGGACATCGGCAACGACCTGTGGTGGATCTGCGAGAGCCCCGGCACCGGGTACCTCACCGCCACCCTCTGTGACGGCACCGACTTCGACACCGTGATCGACGTCTTCTTCCTCGGCAACTCGCCGGACTTCGATCCCGCGCAGCTTCCCGACTACCAGATCGGCTGCGCCGACGACACCTGCGGCATCGTGGGCGGACCGTCGATCGTCAGCATCGTCGACGCTTCGGCAGGGGAGTACTTCCTCTTCCGAGTCGGCGGTTGGGTCGATCCGGCCACCGCCACGGCGGCGACCGGAAACGGCACCCTCACCTTCTCGTTCACGAGCGTCATCTACAACACCGGCGGAACCCGCCCGATCAGCAACAACGGCACTGCTACCAACCTCGGTCTTTCGTCGGGTTGCCTCAGCGCCGCCAGCTTCCCGCAGCGTTGGATCGCGGCTCCGTTCACCGTTCCCGCTCCGACCGCACCCGACACCGACTCGTGGCTCGTGCAGACGATCGCGGCCAACGGCTTCACGCCCGGCGGCGCCGTCAACGAGACCCTCAACTGGATCATCTGGAGCCGTGACGCATCGACCAACGCCGCCCCGGTCGATGGTCAGCAGTTGTTCACGGGCTCGGTTGCGTTCCCCGTCCCGATCGACGACCCGACCGGCAACCCCGCCAACGAGCAGCACGACATCGTCACCGATTTCGTGATCACTCCCGGCAACTACTACCTGACCGTGTTTGCCGGCAACTCGACCAACTGCGCCACTGCGTCGAACTTCGCCTGGTTCTGCAATGCTCCAGACGGCATCGACCTCGTCGACGCGCAGGGTCCCTTCTGCTGGCGATCGGCGTTCCAGCCGAGCCCCGGGTTCCAGCGCTACACGCTGCCGGCGCAGTTCCAGCAGCAGGATGGCCTTGATCCGAACGAGCTCTACAACGTCGGATTCAAGTTGCTCGGCGTCGCCTACTCGGGCGGCCCGCCGCCGATCCCGGGCGACCTCAACGGCGACGGGTTGGTCAACGGTGCCGACCTCGCCATCCTGCTCGGATGCTGG
>JAPOKA010000214.1 GCA_029977865.1 bacterium | reverse complement strand
TGCTAATGTATCTGAGCCAAGCGGCGAGGCGTCGGCTGGTGTCGCAACCCATGCGAATGCGGACACTCACAGCAAACCAACACATGACATCGCGCTCCCCCAGGGTTCCGACTTCTCCGTCATGGGCATGCACTTCAAGCTCGGCCTGTACGAGCACCAATCCGCCGGCGCGATCCAGGGCATCCTCAACCTCGTCACCGAGAACCCGTCGCTGCGCGGCTACGGCGAGGACAGGGCCAGGTTTGGCGTTGACAAAATCGCAAAGATCCGCATCACGGCGTACGAGCCAGCGTTCGGCATCATCGGGAACCCGGAGAAGCGGGACCCGACGACGCGGCAGAGCGCGGACCACAGCATGTGCTACATCGTGAGCCGCGTGCTGGCCAAGGCATTCCGTCTCCCGGAGGACGTCTCATTTGACAAGCCCGAGGACCCGTGGAAAAAGCTCATGCTCCTTCCGTACGATTACAGCAAGGACGCCATCTACGACCCGCTCACGCGCGCCATCATGGA
>JAPOKA010000213.1 GCA_029977865.1 bacterium | reverse complement strand
GACGCTGATCGGCCGTCTGCTCGCCGAAACCGACTCTGTTCCGGTCGACCAACTCGAATACGCCCGCACGACGCGTCGGGGAGGTTCGACGATCCCGATCGGCGAAGTCGACTTCTCCTTACTGACCGATGGCCTGGAAGCCGAGCGCGAACAAGGCATCACCATCGACGTGGCCTACCGACACATGAATCTGCCCAACGGTCGGCGAGTGCTCATCGCCGATGCGCCGGGGCACGAGCAATACACCCGGAACATGGCGGTGGCTGCTTCCAACGGCGACGTGGCGATTCTGCTCGTCGACGCCGCCCGTGGTGTTCGTCCGCAAACACACCGGCACTTGACTGTCTGTGCCCTGATGGGTGTTACGACGGTCATCATCGCGGTGAACAAGATGGATTTGGTCGACTACGAACAGGCCGCCTTCGACGACATCGTCGCCACGGTGCAGGCGACCGCGACGCGACTGGGTGTGGCACACGTTGCCGCCATCCCGATGAGTGCGTTCGCCGGGGATAA
>JAPOKA010000212.1 GCA_029977865.1 bacterium | reverse complement strand
ATACAGGCGCTGCATGGCTGTCGTCAGTTCGTGGCGTGAGCTGTTGGGTTAAGTCCTAGAACGAACGCAACCCTCTTAGCATGTGCATTTTTAATGCCTTGTTAAACTGCCAGTGACATACGGGAGGAAGGAGAGGATGACGTCAAGTCCGCATGGCCCTTATGGGTTGGGCTACACACGTGCTACAATGGCGGAAGCAAAAGGTGGCAATATGGTGACATGGAGCAAATCCTTAAAAACCGTCGTAGTTCAGATTGTTCTCTGCAACTCGAGAACATGAAGATGGAATCGCTAGTAATCGTAGATCAGCATGCTACGGTGAATTTGTATCTAAGCCTTGTACACACCGCCCGTCACATAATGGGAGCGAGATCTGCACAAAGTATTGTATGGGTATATATACATATGTATATTTTGTTATGGATAAGATATATATTTTATAGGATAGCACTGTAGGTATTGTGACTGATATGAAGTCGTAACAAGGTAGCCGTAGGGGAACCTGCGGCTGGAAGG
>JAPOKA010000211.1 GCA_029977865.1 bacterium | reverse complement strand
CGCCACCCTCGCGGCGCGCTCCGACGAGGCGAGCGAAGCCAGCGCTTCCAGCGCCTCCGCCTTAGCCTTCGCCGCGTCCTCCTCCGCCTTTTTCTGCGCGCGTTCCGATTCGAGCCGCGCGGCGCGCTCGCCCGACCGCGCCGCGTCGAGCGCGTTTTTCGCGGCGTCGCACGCGTCTCTCTCGACGCGGAGTTCGCGCCGGGTCCGCTCCAGCTCGGCGAGCTCGCGCGTCGCCTCCGCGCGCTCCTTCTCGGCGCGCGCCATCGCCTCCGACGCGTTCGCCTCGGCGTTCGCGCACTCGGCGCTCGACGCCCTAGCGTCCTCCGCGGCGCGAAGACGCGCGCGTTTGAGCTCCTCCGCCGCCGCCGCGTCGGCCGGCCCCTCGGCAGCAGCAGTCCCGCCCCCGCCACCTCCCGCGGCGCTCTCGAGCTTCGCCTCCGCGCGCTCCGCCTTGGGCGGCGTCTTCTCCTCTTTGGACTTCTCCTTCTCCTTCTCCTTCTCCGCCGCCGCGAGCGCC
>JAPOKA010000210.1 GCA_029977865.1 bacterium | reverse complement strand
GGACGCGCGCACAGCTCGAGCACTGCCTACTGCGCGAGGCTGAGACCGCCGCCGAGAAGGAGGCGGACGCGCTCGTCCGTCAGTGGACCGACGCACGCGCGGCGCGCGAGGCGGAGCTCGCGGCGCGGCTCGCGCAGCTGGCGGTATGCCGATCTGCGGCTCGATCCCCAAGGCACTGCAGAGGGCGCCGACGCCTCGGCTGAGCCCTGGCCTCCCCCTCGCCCTCGCCCCTCGTGTGCTGAACGTCGTGGCAGGCGGAGCACGAGGCGGCGCTCGAGGAGGCGCGCGAGCGCGGCGAGGAGGCTCGCGAGGAGGCGAGCCTCGCGAGGCTCGCGACCGAGAAGGCGCAGCTGCAGGCTCGCCTATATCCGCCCACATCTCGCCCATATCTTGCCTAGATCTCCCTATATCTCCCCACCGGCTCGGCGCGGTTGATCTCGGTGAAGAGCTCGCCGATCCGCTGCTCGGGCATGGGGGGGTAGACCTCCACCAGGATCTCCTAGTAGGGGTAGGGGTGAGG
>JAPOKA010000209.1 GCA_029977865.1 bacterium | reverse complement strand
AGCCAGCTTCATCAGAAAAGAGGAGGAAGAGGAGGACGACGGCGACGACTCGTGAACGACTTCTTCTTTTCCTTCTTCTTCTTCTTCTTTGACATGCGCTTTTTTTTTCCCCATCTTCTCTGCTGCTGCATCTGTTGTCGTTGTCGATGATCTTCCGTTTAAAGTGCGCGGAAGTAAAGGAGGAGACGAGGTCGTCTTCGTCGTCGTCGCTCTCCTCGTCCGTCGCCGCGTCATCGCCTATGCCGTCCTCCGTGCCGAAGGTCTTGTTCATCCCATCCTCGTCGTCGTCCTCGAACGCCTCGAGGTCGGCGATGACGTCGCTCAGAAGCCTCGTGATGGCCCTGAGCTCCCTGGGCGCGCCTCGGAGGCTCGCGGCGGCGTCCTCGGCGACTCTGAGTCGCACCTCGATCTCCCCGGCCTCGGCGTTTGCCGCCCGCAGCGCGCGCTCCAAGTCGGCGAGCTTGGCGTCGTCGGCGGCGCGTTTCGCGGCGCGCGCGCCGGGAGAAAGCACCTCCGACCG
>JAPOKA010000208.1 GCA_029977865.1 bacterium | reverse complement strand
GTTGGTAGAGCATCGTCTTTGCACGGCGGCTGTCAGCGGTTCGAATCCGCTTACCTCCACAATTGAAAAATAAATATTAATATTACAAATTTTTTAACAATTAACTAAGTAAGTGTTAAATTCAAGAAATTAAGGGTTTATGGGGAATACCTTGGCATTCAGAAGCGATGAAGGACGCGGTTACCGGCGAAACGCTTCGGGGAGCTGGAAACAAGCTAAAATCCGGAGGTCTCCTAATGAGGAAACTTTATTTATTAACTACTTATTGAATATATAGATAAGAAAGAGCGAACCTAGAGAACTGAAACATCTTAGTATCTAGAGGAAAAGAAAGTAAAAACGATTCCCCTAGTAGCGGCGAGCGAAATGGGAACAGCCTAAACTTATTTTAAGGGTAGTGGGACAGTTAATATGATCTAATCTAACAATTAGAAAAATGAGTTGGAATGCTCAGCCATAGAGAGTGATAGTCTCGTATTCGAAAATTGTGATAATCAAACTGTATCCCGAGTAGCATGG
>JAPOKA010000207.1 GCA_029977865.1 bacterium | reverse complement strand
CCTAAACATCTTTCTAACTAACGGCTTCTCTCTCTCTCTCATCTCTCTCTCGCCTAAAACTCCTCGTCTTCGCTCTCTGCGTCGTACTCTCGGTCGTCCTCGTACTCGTCGTCTTCTCTGAAAACATCGTTCTCGTCGTCCGCGTGCACGCCTTCCGACGCGTAATCCAAATCCACCTCCTCCACGTCTTCGTACTCGTCCGAGTCGGACGCCGCTCTCCGCCTCTTCCGCTCTTTCTCCGCGCGTTCTTTTTCAGCTTCGTCCTCGTACTCCTCCTCTTCCTCGTCGTCGTCCTCGAAGAACATATCCATCGCTTTCTTCGTCTGTCTCAGCTCCTCTTTCGTTTTCAGCTCGTAATCCTCGTCCGGGTCCTCGTCCGGATCCTCGCGGTCTCTCAAATCGTTTCGATCGAACGCGTCTTCTTCGTCGTCCTCGTCGTCCTCCTCCTCGTCCTTCTCGTCGTCGTACTCCGCTAAAATCTCTTCGTCCGTCATTTCCTCTTCCTCTTCCTCTTCCTCTCC
>JAPOKA010000206.1 GCA_029977865.1 bacterium | reverse complement strand
GCTGGTTGGCGGCCTGCATGTAGTTGGTGTGGTTCGAGCGGTCGGGATCGGCGGCGAGCGTGTACTGGGCCTTCTGCCGCCACTCGTCGGTATCGAGGAACGAGGAGACCTTCTCGAGGTTCTCGTCGCTGATCCCGATGATTGTGACGCCACGGTCGGCGTACTCCTTCTGAAGTTCGGTGAGGTGCGGCATGCTCGCCTTGCAGGGGCCGCACCAGGTCGCCCAGAACTCGACCACCGTCACCTTGCCCGGCTCGAAGCCCTCGGGATCGCTGCCGCGGACCCAGTGCTCGATGTCGAGGGCGGGAGCCTTGTCGCCGATGGCGAGCTTCGGCGCCGGAGTGGTTGCGGTCGCCTGCGTCTGGGCCTTGACATCCGCCGCCGGCTTGGCGGGGGCAGAGTTCTGAGCGAAGGCGAACGACCCGCACAGGAGGGCGGTCGAGAGAGAGCAGAGAGTGCGCATGGGTGGCTCCGGGTTCGGGCAGGGCCGCCGAGATCGCTCGGGGCGCGACGACCGACTATA
>JAPOKA010000205.1 GCA_029977865.1 bacterium | reverse complement strand
CCTCGTAGCGGCCGAGATAACACGGCTGCGTCAGCGTCACCTCGTGGACGGGATACTCGTCGCCGCCGCACGGGGAGATCTCCGACGGCGAGCAGCCCATCATGAAGGTGCCCGGCGGGACCAGCAGCATCTCGATGCCGCTTGCGTTGTCGCGAACACGCCACGGCAGACCGGTTGCCGTGATCCGCTCACGCCACTCGGCACTGGCGATCACACTCGGATCCGGATCGAACTCCAGCCCCGTCGCCCAGTCGAGAGGCTGATCGCAGCCTTCAGCTCCAGCGCAGTCCGGATCGTCGCAGTCGACGAGACCGTCGCCGTCGTCGTCCACCTCGCGCATGATGCTGTCCAGGCCCTTGGCCTTCCCGCCGACGCCGCCGAAGTTCGCGAGGCCGCGGCCCTTGCGGTCGGCGCCGCCGCCGACGATGTCGTCGTCCGAATCGATCTCGCCGCGGAAATACGTCGCGCCCAGGACGCGCCGAAACTCCTCCTTGGTCATCGCGCCGTCGTCGTCGACGTCGAAG
>JAPOKA010000020.1 GCA_029977865.1 bacterium | reverse complement strand
TAGCCGCCGGTTCCCATGCGGCGCAGGTCGATCTCGTCTCCGTTGTCGATGATGGTCAGATTGCCCACCACCTTGCCTCGCTCGCTGGCGAAGAGGTGAAGCTCCTCGCGCAACGATCCCATCGCCACCTCGAGGTCCTCGATGATCGGGTCGGACTCCTCCTGCCCGGTGAAGGTCTTCTCCTTGGTCCCCGAGATGGTGTGCAGGCTCTTGTAGTACATCGATCGCAGCGAGAGCGTCTTGCCCTGCTCGATCAGCTCCTTGCAGCCGCTGGCCACGAGCAGGGTCTGCATGAACTTGCGGGCCTGCCCGAGGTTGAAGAGATTGCGCCGCTGCATCGCGTCGCCCATCTCGAGGATCCGCCGCTTCCGGTTCCAGTTGGTGTTGGAAAGGGCCCGGGTGGGGATGTCGACGAAGGGATCGCGACCGCCCACCGCTTCCTTGGAGACCTCCTGACCGAGCCCCACCAGACGTTGGAGCGTTCGGGCATCGCTCTCCTTGCCGCCGGGCTTGCGGGTGGCGGCGGATCCGTTCGTGGCGACCTTCTTTCGCGTGGCCATGGGCTTCTCCCTCAGTTCGATCTTCGACGGGTGCGCTTGCGGGCCGAACGGGCGCCGCGCTTGGCGGCATTCGGCGGGGCGTCACCGAACAGGGTTCCGTCGCCGCCGTCGGGGTCGTCGCCGTCTGCCGGAAGGATCGGCGACTGCCGCGCCTCCACGATCACCACGCCCTCGTCGCGGGCAAGCGATCCGCCGTCGTCGACCACCCGACCCTCGTCGTCGAGCACCAGATCGAACTCGGCGGTCTTCGACTCGGCCTGCTTCATGAGCGCGTCGTAGACGGCCTGGGCGTCCTTGCCGGTCAGCTCGCCGCAGCTCTTGGCGATCTCGCCGATGTAGCGCAGGAACGCGCTGCGGCGCTCACCCTGGCGGGCCATTCGCCGCCGACGGTTCAGATACGTCTGCAGCTTGCGACCGCACTCCTGCAAGGCCAGGCGCATCTCCTTGCGGATCTCGTCGTAGTCGGCGATCGCCTCCTTGCTCTCGCTGGTGAAGGGCACCCAGACGCTCGCCATGTGGATCATCACCACCAACGGCGCCACTGGCGCACTGCCCCGCGGCTGGGTCAGTCCGTAGTTTCTCCAGTTGGTCTCGAGCACCGCCTTGAAGCTCGAACACGCCGACTGCTGATACTGCAGCGGAACCCGATTCGCGAAGCGGATCACCCGAGCGGGCTCGTCGGCGGGCAGGTCGCCGCCGAAGGCCATCGCCGCCTCGATGATGAAGGGACGACCGCGATAGACCGACGGCGGTCGCGTGCTCGCCGCGTAGAACTCGCCCTTGACCTCCTTGAGCAGACCCGACAGCAGGGTCTTGGTGCCGATCGCCTGCACGCACGAGGTGGGCGGCGCCGGCACCTTGACCTCCTGGATGGCGTTGTAGAGGCGCTCGGCCTCCGCATGCCCGACCTGCTTCACCCAAGTCCGATCGGAGAGTCCCGCCTTGCCGCAGATCTCCTTGGCGGCACGCGGTCCGACCCGGCAGAACTCCTCCTTGAAGAACGCCCCGAGCTGCGAGCGATCGGTGCGCTCGAGCATCTGGATCAGCGTTCCCAACTCGATGCCGCGAGGATGCGGCTGGATCTCCTGGGTCTCCGGAGGAAGCTCGTCGACCGCCCGTTCGAACACCACCGTCTCGCCGCTGGACTGCACGAACTCGATGCGCGCGTGCGGATTCGCGATCGCGGTCTGCTCGAGATACTCGTCGACGGATTGCCGGCCCTTGAGGTGCTTGCCTTCGAGTTCGATGGCGACTTCGGTGCCGTGACCATCGGCGAAGATGCTTTCCTCGCTCGGACGCTCGGTGTCGCTGACGATGTCGGCGCGATTCCGCGAGGTGTCCATCTTGAGCACCACCTCGTGCAGCGGATCCTTTCGGCGGATCTGACTGAGGATGACCACCGGCCGCCCCGTCGTCATCAGCCCGTACATGCCGGCGGCGGAGATGCCGATCCCCTGCTGGCCGCGACTCATCTTCAGGCGATGGAACTTCGAGCCGTAGAGCAGTCGGCCGAAGACGTTCTCGATTTGCTTGCGGACGATGCCCGGACCGTTGTCGCGCACGGTGACGCGGAACCGCGTCTCCGACAGCGGCTCGAGCACCACGCGAATCGAGGGCAGGATGCCTGCCTCCTCGCAGGCGTCGAGGGCGTTGTCGACGGCTTCCTTCACCGTGGTGAGCAGCGCCTTGCGCGGGTTGTCGAACCCGAGCAGGTGGCGGTTCTTGGCGAAGAACTCGCTGACCGAGATCTCACGCTGGCGCTGCGACATCTCCTCGGCGGTGGCGCCTCGGGAGGTCTTGCGCGGGCGGGACGACTTCGGTCGCGGCTTGTCGGGGGGCGGGATCAGGGTCGGCGACTCCATGCCGGGCATGACCTTCTCCGGGGACGGCGACGCGCGCCTCCGCCGTTTGATGCTCCGTGGTCGAGACGCCGCGACGGCCGCAGCAGCCTCATGGACGCAGCGTACGCGTATCGGCGGGCGACGCGGCGGCGACGGAATGTTCCGCCCGGATCGCCCCGGCCGCGACCGGACCTTGCTACCCTCCCCGCCCCATGGAAACCACCCTCATCATCCTCAAGCCCGATGCCGTTCAGCGCGGGCTGGTCGGCCGCATCCTGACCCGCCTCGAAGAGAAGGGTCTGCAGGTCGTCGGCCTGAAGCTCATGAAGATCTCTGACGACCTCGCCGCCCGGCACTACTCCGATCACCGGGAGAAGCCCTTCTACCCGGGCTTGGTCCGCTTCATGACCAGCAGCCCCGTGGTCGTGGCCGCCATCCGCGGGGTGGGAGCCATCACCGTGTGCCGAAACCTCATGGGGGCGACCTTCGGGTCGAAGGCCGCCGCCGGAACCATCCGTGGCGACTTCGGAGTCTCCAACAGCTTCAACCTCATCCACGGCTCCGACGGACCGGAGGCGGCGGCCAAGGAACTGGGGCTGTTCTTCGGTCCCGGCGAAGTGCTCGACTACCCCCGCGCGGTCGATTGCTGGGTCTACGACTCCTCCGGCGGCAAGGCCGAGTGAGATAATTAGACAATTCGAAGCCCCGCGGCTCATTGACGCCGGCTTATGTGAACTTGGGGGGTTTGGACCCGATCTGGGTCGCCGCCTCCCGACTTTCACGCCGGTTCCCTATTGAAACCGATTCTCAATTTGCCCGTACTAGGGCAGGTGAGCTCGGAGCCTCATGGCTCAGGGTCCAAAAAACCGCTGGGGAACGGACTCCAAAGCGGTCACTTCGGCGAACTTGCGGTCAGCACGGTCGTATTGGTATGCGACCCTCGGGTGCGACCTCTTGGAGGATCTGAAGGGGTTGGGGCGGTCTTGATGGACCGCGAAGGCAAACGTCGATGGTCAAGCCCATGATCGCTCGAAACTCTCCGCTGGAACGGGTCAACCGCCGACGCGGGCTGTCTCGACCCGGAAGCCGCCCGGAGGCCCCGGTCAAGGCCGGTCGTGCCCTGGCCCGGCTGACCGCCGAAGAGGAACGGCTGGTCAAGCAGATCCTCGAGCAGCCGATGGACTTCATCGACTCCGAGGAGTTCTACCGCGACGGTGCGGAGCGGCGGATCTACGACGAGGCGCCGCCCATCCAGAAGCCGGATGTCTCCTGGTACCGGCCCCTGATGGACAGCTTCATCAGCGGTCGCGAACGCGAGCCTCGGTCCCGGAACACCGGCACGGTGCTCCTGACCGGCGCCGAGGAGCGGGTGCTCTTCCTTCAATACAACTACGCCCGCCATCGTGTCCGCGAGATCCAGAAGCGGCTCGATGGCCGGATGCCCGACGGCGAGGTCTCCCGAGATCTCCTCTCGTGGTACCGCATCGCGCGGGCCTACCGCGAGCAGATCGCCGAGACCAACCTCGCGCTGGTGCTCGCGATGGCCAAGCGGACCCGCATGAGCGAAGTCGACTTCGCGGACATGGTCAGCGAAGGCAACATGGCGCTGCTTCGCTCCGTCGACAAGTTCGACTGCGGGCGAGGCTTCAAGTTCTCGACCTACGCCTGCCGGGCGATCCTGAAGGCCTTCAGCCGGCAGGGCATGAAGCTCAGCAAGTACCGCCAGCGGTTCCCCACCGACTTCGACCCGGCGATGGAGAAGTCCAACCACCTCGAGACGCTTCGCGCGACCCACGAGCGAGAGTGCGCCGACGAGGTGAAGCACATCGTCCTCAACAACGATGCCGACCTCTCCGACGTCGAGAAGACGGTGATCCACTACCGATTCGGCCTTGATTCCGAGCAGAATTCGCCGCTCACCCTCGAGCAGGTCGGGCAGATCATCGGGGTGACCAAGGAGCGGGTCCGACAGATCCAGAACAAGGCCCTCGAGAAGATCCGACTCTCCTTCGAAGAGGTCTATCCGGTCGAGGCGGAGGTCCCCGCCGACGCAGCGGCCGAGGGCGTCTTCGAGAACTGAGTCCGGCGCGCGGATCGCGAGTCGGCCCCGTTCGGGCAGTAGACTCCGGGGCATGATCGACAAGGTTCACCCCTCCGCCACCTCGGCCCTCGAAGGTCTGCTCGAGTCGGGCATGAGCATCGCCGTGGGCGGCTTCGGCCTGTGCGGCATCCCTGAGCAACTCATCATCGCCCTGCGCGACTCCGGGGTACGCGACCTCACGGTCTTCAGCAACAACGCGGGCGTCGACGACTGGGGCCTGGGGCTGCTGCTGCAGACACGTCAGATCCGCAAGATGGTCTCGAGCTATGTGGGTGAGAACGCGGAGTTCGAGCGGCAGTTCATGGCCGGCGAACTCGAGGTCGAGTTCAATCCCCAGGGGACCCTCGCCGAGCGGATGCGGGCGGGCGGGGCTGGCATCGC
Source organism: bacterium (assembly GCA_029977865.1). Lineage (GTDB taxonomy): Bacteria > Planctomycetota > Phycisphaerae > Phycisphaerales > SM1A02 > VGXO01. Next base: position 40,852 of record JAPOKA010000020.1, on the reverse strand, counting down.
GGCCTTCTACGTTCGAACCGGCGTCGGAACCGCCGTGGCGGAGGGCAAGCCGACCGCGGAGTTCGACGGGGAGACCTACGTGCTCGAGCGGGGGATTCGGGCCGATCTGGCCATGGTCAAGGCCTGGAAGGCCGACCGGGCCGGGAATCTCATCTACCGCAAGACCGCCCGGAACTTCAATCCTCCGGCGGCGACCTGCGGACGAGTCTGCGTGGCAGAGGTCGAGGAGATCGTGCCCACCGGGAGCCTCGACCCCGACTCGATTCACACCCCTGGCATCTTCGTCGACCGGATCGTGGCGACCCGATCCGAGAAGCGGATCGAGCAGCGGACGATCACCCCCGGCTGATCGAGCCCGAAACGGCCGCAGGCGAGTTCCCGGAAGTACACCAATCCCGGGGATTCGGCGCATCTGGGCGGAATCCGCCCCACTCGCGCCGATATCCTCGATCGTTCGGCCTCGGCCGGACATATCCACGATAGGAGGGCGTTGCACTCGGCTCGCCTCCGGGCCGCATTCGACCCCCGACCCGAGAAGGAGACCACCATGCCTTCGACACCACTCCGAACCACCCTCCGATCCACGCTTCTGGCAGCCACTGCGGCCCTCGCGCTTGCGAGCCCAGGCCTGGCCCAGTTCGGAGGGGATGCTGGACTCGCCAACGCGTTCCGGCAGGACTTCTACCGCCGCGACCTGCTGATCTTCAACGAGGTCCTCGACCTCGAGGACTGGCAGCGGCCGATCGTGGAGATCCTCCTCGAGGACTACGCGGCATCGTTCGAGGCCGGGCTCACTGCGATGCGGGAGGAGATCTCGAAGCTCCGCTCCGATGTCGCGGGCGAGGATGGCCAGCGAATCATGGAGCGGATGCTGGGTCCGCTCGAGTCCTGGGAGCGGGAGAAGACGGTTCTCCGAGACCAGTTCCTGCAGAACGTCCAGACCCAGCTCAGCCCCCTGCAGCTGGAGCGATGGACCGCGCTGGAGCGGGCGATCCGTCGTGAGAAGGACCTGCCGCAATCGGAACTCTCGGGCGAGGGCGTCGATCTCGTCGCCGTGCTCGAGCGGATCGATCTTTCCTCGGCGGTCGAGGAAGCGATCGATCCCACCGTCACCGCCTACGAGCTCGAACTCGATGCGGCGCTGCTTGCCCGCAGTCAGCGGATCGAGGCGCTGCAACCGGAGGTTCGCGAAGCGATGCGGGCGATGGACTTCCAGCGCGGCCTGCAGGTGATGCAGCAGATCATGGCGGCGCGGATCGAGGTCCGCGCTGCGCAGGAGCGTGGCCTGGAAGCGATCGCGGCAGCGCTTCCGGAGGAGCAGGGGAACGAATTCCGCCGCGAGGCGCTCGAGATCGCGTTCCCCAAGGTCTACGGACCGAACCCCACCATCGCGTTCATCGCCGCAGCCAAGGCGATCGAGGATCTGACCCCCGAGCAGCGCGAGGGCATCGACGAGATCGAGCGCGGCTACCTCGTGCAGCTCGAGAACATCAACGATCGCCTCCGCGACCTCTACCGCAGCGAGGAACCCAAGGAGCCGCAGCGGCGGTTCGAGCGGATTCTCCAGCGTCAGCGCGGCGAGGCTCCCGCCCGCGGATCCTCTGGCGAGCCGGAGTCGATTCGCAGCCTTCGGGCGGAGCGCGAGACCGTCGGGCGACAGGCCCGCGAGGCCATTCTCGCCCTGCTGACCCCGGAACAGACTGCCAATCTCCCGGGCTTCAGCAAGCCGAGCGACTTCAGCTCCAAGAACTCGCTGGGTGGATTCCAGAGCATTCCCGATGTCAACGTGCAGGGGCTCGGCAGCCAGAGCGGACAGTCCGAGCAGGAACGCCGCGACGAGGCGTTCTCGCCCAAGGACCGTTCGCCGAAGCTGAGTTCGCCCGACGCGAAATCCAACGGCCGCGATCGTGTTCTCCAGCGGCCGAATCGACAGGCAGGCGGTCGAAGCCCCGGCGGTTCCGACACTCCCAACGGCCAGATCGACTGAGTCAAGAGTTCAGCAGGATCCGTCACGCGTGAGCCGCATCGAGTCAGAACCCATTCATGCCAACGGCGTCACCTCCGGCGACGCTCCCCCGACGCTCCGCGCCCGGTGTGATGCGCTCGGAATCACCTGGCTCGAGAAGCCACCGGAGATCGCCGAGGACGCAGTGGCGCTGCTCGACGCCGATGTCGCGGTTCGGTTGAGAGCCGTGCCGTTCGGATTCGATGGTCGCCGGCTTTCGATCGCGATGGCCGACCCGACCGACCTCGCCTCGGTCGACGAGCTCGCGGCCATGACCGGTCGCGCCATCCGACGCGTCGGCGCCGAGCAGGCGGCGTTCGCAGACATGATGCGGCTCGCCTACGGCACCACCGCCGCCCGCATGGCGCAGAGCCTCGCCGACGAGAGCGGGCTCGCGGCTCCGGAGGTCGAGCACAACCTCGACGCCATCGACGCGGAAGACGTCCACCGGATGGCCGAGCAGCCGACGCTCATCAATCTGGTGAACCTGTTGCTGCTCGAGGCGATCCAGTCGCGGGCCTCCGACGTGCACATCGAGCCGTTCGAGAGCGATCTGCGGGTCAAGTACCGCATCGATGGCGTGCTGGTCTCCCAGCCGCAGCCGCCCAAGCATCTTCAAGCCGCCCTCATCGGTCGCGTGAAGATCATGGCGAACATGAACATCGCGGAGCGGTACGTTCCCCAGGACGGCCACATCACGCTGAGATTCGAGGGACGCAAGGTCGACATCCGCGTCTCCACGGTGCCGACGCTCTACGGCGAGAGCGTGGTGATGCGACTGCTCGACAAGAGCTCGCTCCCGCTCGACCTCGTCAGCCTCGGGATGAGCGAGACCCACCGCGGCCTCATCGATCGCATGATCGCCAAGCCGCACGGTCTGGTGCTGGTCACGGGCCCGACCGGCTCCGGCAAGACGACCTCGCTCTATGCGGCGCTCAGCAAGCTCTACGACCCCCGCAAGAAGATCATCACCATCGAGGATCCGGTCGAGTACGAGCTCGAGGGCATCAACCAGATCCCCGTCAATCCCAAGCGAGGCCTCACCTTCGCCACCGGCCTGCGGGCGATCCTGCGACAAGACCCCGACGTCATCTTCGTCGGTGAGATCCGCGACGCGGAAACCGTCGACATCGCCATCCGCTCGGCCCTCACCGGTCACTTGATCTTCAGCACCCTGCACACCAACGACGCGATCAGTTCGGTCGGTCGCATGGTCGACATGGGCGCGGAGCCCTTCCTCGTCGCCTCGGTCATCGAGGGCCTGATGGCGCAGCGGCTCGGACGTCGAGTCTGCCGCAAGTGCGCCGTCCGCAAGCCGATGCCCGAGGAGACCGCGGTGCGGCTCACCGAACGCGAACGTACGCAGTTCGGCGGCGAGGTGACGGTGGGCGAGGGATGCGAGGAGTGCGGCCGATCCGGCTTCCGGGGCCGCATGGGCTTCTTCGAGGTGATCCGAATCTCCTCGGCGTTGCGAACCGCCATCGCCGAGAATCGACCCGTCATCGAACTGCGCCGCATCCTCGGCCCCGACTTCGTGACCATGCGGGCCGACGGCATCCAGAAGGCCGCGCTCGGACTCACCACCGTCGAAGAAGTCCTCCGCGCCACCCAGGACGTCGACGACGCCACCGACTGAGCGATTCGCCATGCCGAGCTTCAGATTCCAGGCCGTCGACGCCAGCGGCGCCCTCTCGAGTGGCGTGCTCGATGCCGCCGATCGCCTCGCGGCGGTCCGCGTGCTCGAAGAGCGTGGACTGCTCGCGGTCGAAGTGGCCGCGGAGGCCAAGGCGGCCTCTGCAATCTCGAGCGGCCGCCGGCAGGAACGGCCCACCATCAGCCGTTCGGACACCGCCAACCTCGTGCGCGAACTCGCCACGGCTCTCGAAGCGGGCCTGCCGCTGCTGCAGGCGTTGCGCACGGCGCGGCGGCAGGCCGGCAATCGCAAGCTCGAGACGATCCTCGACTTCCTCATCGACCGCGTCGAGGCCGGGCTGCCGCTCGCCAAGGCTGCGCAGGAGTACGGACCGCCGTTCGACGATCTCATCGTCGGCATGTTCCGCGCTGCCGACGCCACCGGCCGCACCAGCGAGATCCTTCATCAGCTCGCCGACCTGCTCGATCGGGCGGTCGAGCTTCGCCGCGAGGTCACCGCAGCCACGGTCTATCCGCTGATCGTCGCGGGCCTCATCGCCGCCAGCACCGTGGTGCTGGTGACCTTCCTGCTGCCGCGGCTCATGGCCCCCATTGCCGGGCAGACCGGCATCGAACTGCCGTGGCCGACGGTGGTGCTGCTCTCGATCGCAGACTTCCTCCGCATGTGGTGGTGGGCGGTCGCGGCGGCGATCGTCGGCAGCGTCTTCCTGTGGCGATGGTGGATCCGCGATCCCCGGAATCGATTGCTGGTCGATCGGATCCTGCTGCGGATTCCCGTGCTCGGCCGCCTTCTTCGCGACGTCGCGGTGGCGCGTTTCACCCGCACGCTCGGAACGCTCGCCTCCGCGGGCGTGCCGATTCTGAGTGCGCTCCGGATCGTCCGCGACACCCTCGGCAACGCGGCGCTGATGCAGGCGATCGACGAGGTCCAGGACAAGGTCACCACCGGACAGTCGCTCGCGGATCCCCTCGAGCGTTCGGGTCACTTCCCTCCGCTGCTCATTCAGATCGTCAACATCGGCGAGCGATCCGGTCGCCTCGAGAGCATGCTCCTGCATGCGGCCTCCGCCTTCGATCGACAGGTGAACGCCTCGCTGCGGCTCTTCACCAAGGCCCTGCCGCCCCTGCTGCTGGTGGTGATGGCCTCCATCGCCGCCTTCGTCCTCGCGGCCATCATCCTCCCGCTGCTCCAGATGCAGGAGGCCATCGGCGCCTGACGAGCCATCGGACCTCCCCACCCTCCCGGAACCGAAACACGATGCCATCCCACTCCCGTCGCTCCGACCGCCGTCCACGTCGCGGCTTCAGCCTCATCGAGGTCATCGTGGCGGTCACCATCATCGCGATCCTCGCGGCGCTGGTGCTGCCACGGCTCACCCGCTTCATCGGACAGGCGCAGGAGAAGAAGGCGTACGCCGACGTCGCCAGCCTCGCGCAGCAGGTCAAGCTCTACATGACCGAGCAGGGCATGAGCCGGCTTCCCGACGACTTCACCCTCGAGCTGCTCCTCGAGGGCGACGATCCATACCTCGACAATCGCGACCAACTCATCGATCCGTGGGGGAACTCCTACGTGATCATCATCCCCGGCGAGTTCAACGTCGACTTCGACGTGGTCTGCTACGGGTCCGACGGACAGCGCGGCGGCGAGGGGGATGCCGAGGACATCGTGCACGGAGCGCGGAGGTAGACGAATGAGCCGGCGTCGCGCGAGAAGTGCGGTCGCGACACAGCCTCGAGGCTTCACGCTGATCGAGGCGCTCATCGTCGTGGCGGTGATCGCCATCCTTGCCGGGCTCGTGGTGCCGCGGATCGGCGGACTGCGCCGCCGCGAGGAGGGACTCGCGGTCGAACGTGTCGCCGATCTGCTCACCATGTTCGCCTTTCGCACCTCGGCCGGCACCCAGCCGGTCGGATTGCTGCACGATGCCCGCGACCGCCGGCTCGAGCTGCTGATCCTCGACATCGATCCCACCCAGGACGGCGACCCGGTGGTCTGGCAGCCCGATCGACTGAGCATGCCGGTGCTGTTGCCGGAGGGCCTGGAGATCGCGTGGGCTCGTGAAGACGCCACCACCCTTCCCGAAGGCGACTGGATGGTGGCCTCGAAACCCGGGGGCGATCGACCGCGAATCGAGATCCGACTTGAAGGTCGCGCGATCGACGTCGATCTCACGCTCGAACCCTACGGACTCGCGGCTCGTCGTAGCGATCGCCAGCCACCGAGTGATCGCGGCCGCCGCGACCTCGACGAGGAAGGACTGGATCGGGAACGATGGTGACGCAGCCCATCCACCGCCGGGGCTTCGCCCTCATCGACGCCATCGTCGCCGGCATCCTGCTGGCGATCGGCCTGGCGGCGATCGTCTCGCTCGGCTCTCGCGCCCTCTCCCTGCAGCAACGCGGAGAACGCGAGGTGATCGCGGCCTCCCTCCTCGATGAGCTGCTCGCGACGGTGCTCATGGAGGGTCCGGCCGACTACGTGAAGCTGCACCCGACTTCGGCCCGTTTCGACGATCCCTTCGCCGACTACGAGTACGAGGTCCTGATCGAGGACGGGAGTGCGGGGGTTCCGTTCAAGGTGCTCGCCGTGGTCCGCCACGATTCCGGCGATTCCTGGGTCTGCGAGACCCTGATCGCGCCGAAATTGGGAGAGGAACCCGATCCGCCCCGCGCCCCGATCGAGCCCATCGACCGGGAAGCCCTGTTGTTCGGAGAAGACGCATGAAGACGCCCGCCCCCCGCCGCCGAGGTTTCACCGTCATCGAGTTGATCGTTGCCGGGATGATCGCGGTGCTGGTCCTGAGCGCCGTCACCTTCAGCCTGTCCCAGCTCGGCCGCTCCCGCAATGTGGTGCTCGCCCGCCTCGAGAGCTCGATGCGGGCCCGCGCCGCCCTCGAGGCGGTGCGCCGCGACATCGCCGGCGTCATCCGCGACGCCGACCTGCTCAAGTGCCGGGTGCTCGTGACCGATGGCACCGCACCCACCGCCGCCGGGACCGTCGACCGGGACGAACTGCTGCTCTTCTCCACCAAGCTGCAGTCGACCCGCGAGGTCGCCTACAGCGGCGAGGGCATCGAGTACGAGACCCAGTACCGGATCATCGAGGACGACGCGGGACCGGTGCTCTGGCAGCGGCGCGACTTCGTGCCCGACGGATACGCAGACGCCGGTGGCGTCGCGGTGCCGGTGGTCGAGGGCATCATCGGCTTCTCCGTCGAGGCCTACGACGGACTCGGTTGGTTCGAGGAGTGGGACTCCGATCTCGACGGGCTTCCCTGGGCGCTGCGGATCACCGTGACCGCGCTGCCTGGCGATGCCGACCTCGCCGATCCGGATCCGACGGGAATGGTCACGCTGCGGACGCTCGTCCCGATCGATCGCATCGTGCCTCCGCCCCAGGAGGTCGAGGATCCCGAAGGTGAAGGCGACAAGCCCGAAGACGAGGGCGGAGCCGTCGACGAAGACGGCAACCCGATCGTCGGAGGCGATGGCGGCGTCGATGAGAACGGGAACCCGATCGCGCCAACCGGCGGTGGACGCGGCGGCGCGGATGACGGCATGGGCGGATCCGGCGGCCGAGGCGAAGGCGGATTCCGTCCCTTCGGCGGTGGTGGCGCCATCAGTGGCGGCGGAGGCGGCGCTGCCGGCGCTGGCGGCGGCGGAGGCGGTCGAGGAGGACCCGCCGCGCCGCGCGGCCCGGGATTCACCGCCACCCCAGGGTTCGTTCCCGGCGCCTCGATCGGTCGCGGCAGCCGCACCAGCCGCACCTCCGGCGGTCGATCGAGCGGCTGACATGGTCCACTCTCGCCGAGGCGCCGTCGTCGTCATCGTGATCTGGGCGATCGCCATCGCCGCGGCGATCGTGGCGGCGGTGCAGCTGCTCGGGTTTCGCCAGGCGACGATCGGGCGGGAGACGCTCGCGAAGGTCCAGGCCCGATGGGCCGCTCGCGGCGGGATCGAAGAGGCGATCGCCATCCTTGCCTGGCACGCGGAGAATCCCGACCCCGAGAATCCGCTTGCGGTCTACCGCGATCTCGAACTCGCCGCCGACGGCGAACTTGCCACCGGCCAATGGCGGATCCGCCATCTCATCGACGGCGTCGAGAAGCTCGGTCCGCTCGACGAACACTCGCGTCTCAACATCAACCGACTCGGACGCGGCGAGCTGCTCAACCTCGAGAACATGTCGCTCGACGTGGCCGATGCGATCATCGACTGGCGCGATCAGGACGACGAGGTGACCGGCATCGGCGCCGAGGAGGAGTGGTATCTCAACCGCGGCACCGGATACTCCCCGCGAAACGCGGACTTTCGCCACGTGTCCGAGTTGGAGCTCGTCGCCGGCATCTCGCCCGAGCGGCTGCGTGGCGAAGACTGGAACCTCAACGGCCGCCTCGACCCCAACGAGGACGACAAGGCGATCAGCTTCCCCGAGGACGACGGGAACGGCGAACTGGACGCCGGATGGTCCGGCATGCTCACCGCCGCATCGCGTACGAGCGGACGGACCCTCTCCGGCGAGCCGCGTCTGGATCTCCGCAACGCCGACGAGGAGACCATCACCACTCGACTCGGCCTCGATGCCGAGCAGGCCAAGGCGTTGCTCGCCTACGTTCAGCGGCCGGATGCGACGATGGAGGCGCTCTTGCTGCAGGACCTCGGCAGCCTCGCCTCGGGCAATTCCTCGAACGCCTCCCAGACCGCGGGCCGCTCGAGCCGCTCCCGCCGCAGCAGAGCCGGCCTCGGAGGCGCGCAGAATCGGACTCCCGGCAGCAATGCAAGGCCGCTCGAGCGCGGGCAACTTGCCCTGATTTTTCAGGAAGCCTCCATTGGCGAAGCCGACACCGAACCCGGTCCAGGCAAGTTGAACCTCAATACCGCCACTCGAGACGCATTGCGGCTGTTGTTTCCGGACGATCCCGGCATCGCGGACTCGATCATCTCCCTGCGGCAGTCCCGCTCGGAGGGGATCCGCAGCATCGTCGACCTCCTTGAGATCGATATGATCACCTCCCAGCGTCTCGCGGCGCTCCGCAATCAAGTCGATGTCGTCGGAGATGTCTTCACCATCTCGAGCCGGGGGCGGGCGGAATCGACCGGGCTGGAAGTCGAAATCCTCGCCACGGTCGATCGTTCGAGCCTCCCTGTGAAGATTCTCGAGTACCGCGAGCCCTGAGTTCGCTCGAAGAGCCCTTCCCTTGACCCGTTCGACGCCCTCGTCCAAACGACGACCCAACCTCGATCCGACGCTCGTGGCGATGGCCCGTCATGCCGGCGCGGGGGCGTTCGACCTGCTCACGGGTTCGATGAGCGGAGGGGTCTTCCGGCCAGGTTCGCTTCGCAGAGTCGAGGCGGCCCTTCTGCCCGGCCTTCTCGACAAGGAGCGGATCGGAACCCGATTCGCGACCCTTCCATGCGGCGCCACGGTCTGCCGGACCTTTCGACTCCCTGGTGTTCCGCCAGAACAGTTGAAGGCGGTGCTGACCCTCCAGGCTGAGAGCCACCTGCTCGGCGGAATCCCGCGGCACCGAACCGCGGTCGAACCGCTTCCTTCCGGCACGCTCGGTCCCGAGCCGGTCGGCCTGCTCTTGGCGTGGCCGGAGCAGTCCACCGCATCGATGCCTCCCGGATCGGGCTGGAGGGTGGTGCCGGAGATCCTCTGCCTGCTCGAGGGCGGGGCCAGCACCGGAAGTTCGATCTCCTTCATGGCCGATGCCCGCGACGGATCGGTCGGAGTCGCGCTACGTGGTCCCGACGGACCGATGCTGCGAGCGACCTGCGAAGCCAACGACGGTGACGGTTCCTGGCCCGACACCGTTCGCCAAGCCCTCGCGGAGACCGCGATGGCCTCCGGCCACGAGCCCGCGACGGCGAAGAAGCTCGCCGAGGAGGCACTCGCCACCTCGGTGAAGGTCGACGACCTGACGCTCTCGGCTGGGAACGCCTATGACCTGAAGGCCCTGCTCTCGGCGCTGGCGAAGGCGGCGGCGGGTCCGCTTGGAGCCTTCTGCGCGATCATCGAGACGCCTCCCACCGTCGAGCGCGGCGGCCTGCACGGCGCAGTCGAGCGATCGCTCCGTCATCTTGCCGATCCGAAGTTCGCGGTGCGATTCACCGCGGCCGCGGTGCTGCTGGCGATGGCGATTCCGGTCGCGGCGGCCGGCCTTCGCGTGGCGATCCTTCGCAGCAAGCTGCCGGACCCCGAGGCATTCGAGCGCTCGATGAAGGAGTCCGAGCAGCAGCTTGCGGTCTATCGCGAACTCGAGTCGCAGGCTTGGCCCTTCATGAAGGTGCTCGGGGACCTCGTCAACTGCATGCCCGAAGCGATCGAGGCCGAGTCGATCGTGATGGGTCATGGCGAGCCGCTGACCATCCGCGGCATCGCCAAGCCCGAGGGCTCGGAGACCGGTGCCGACGCGGTGCTCGAGATGGAGCGAAGGCTCCGTGCGAGCGGCGTCTTCGAGAAGATCACCAAGCGCTGGGATCCGCCCGATGGCCGCGGCATCTATGCATTCTCCCTCACCGCCGATGTCGCCAAGGCCACCCGGCAGGCGCGGTTCGGCGAGGGCGAGGACTTCGCGGTGACGACCTTGGCCGAGCGACGCTACGGCCCGAGCGCTCGACCCGGCCGCACCGATCCACCGCCGGGCACCGAAGGAGCCGCAGACGAGCCGTCGGGCAACGACGCCCCCTCGACCACCACCGTCGAGCGACCGACCCGAACGCCTTCGAGGACGGTCGCTTCGGCAGCGGGCGACTCCGAAGGCGATCCGCCCGCCACCGACGCCCGCGAATCCTCCACCACCCCGAGCGGCTCGGGCTTGCCCGACCGAGGCATCGGCCGGCGTCGGCCGAGCGACGGCGATCAGCCGGCCTCCGGCGATTCCGGCGGGCGAGCGGTCTCGGTGCCAGGATCGAACGAGGCGCCGCCGAGCATCAACTACTCCGATGCCGAGATCGAGGCGATGAGCAAGGCCGAGGCGCAGGCGGCGCTGGGCAAGGTGGCTCGCGCTCGGCAGTCGCCCGGCCTCGACGACGAAGCCAAGGAACGACTGCGCGCCATGTTCGATCGTCTGCTTCGCCGCGTGAGGGAGGCCTCGTGAGCGGCGTTCCCTTCACCCGCGATTCCGGTTCGCTCGCCGCAAGCACGGCGAAGCCCACGCTGGCGAACCGCTGGAAGGCGTTGCCGGTGCGCTGGCGGTGGATCTCCGCCGCCGCGGCCGCGACGATCGTCTTCATCCTCTATTCGGACTTCGTCTGGCCGATCGCGGAGAAGTGGAACGCCGAGAGCGACCGCATCGAGGCGATCCTCGGCCGGGCCGAAGGCAATCGCGAGCAGTTGCCCGCTTCCATCGAGGCAGCGGTCGAGGCGCTCGGACCCATTCGCATTCCGGGCACCGAAGCGGAAGGTTCGCTCGCGCTCGCCGAGACCATCACCGCCGCCATCGGACGCCATCCGGTCAGCAACTTCTCCTTCGATGCCCGCGCCGGTTCGCGGCTGCCGCCCGCGGCCCTTCGCGAGATCGTCTCCGGCACCGGCGAGCGGATCGAACGCGTCGTCGGCGAGGTGGGATTCAGCGCGACCCCCGAGCAAGCCGCAGAGATCCTCGCCGCGCTCGAGTCGAGCCCCGACATCGAGTCGGTGAGCCGGCTGCGAATGGTGCGAAGCCCGCAGCTCGACCGCAAGGTCGACGTGAAGCTGACCGTCGAGGCGTGGATCCTCACCGGTCGCGGGAGGGGCCGCTGATGAAGAACCGCCTGCAGCTTCCCTCGGGAGTGCGTTGGTCTGGCCACCTGATCGCCGCGCTCGTCACCGGCGGCATCCTGCTCATCGTGCTGCTGTCGGCCTTCGGCGGGACCTTCGCCACGCTCTTCCGCAGCGGCGTCGACGACGTGCAGCCGGATCTGGTGGAACCGCTGCTGGCCCGACACCAGACCCTCACCAAGCAGAGCCTCGATCGATTCGAGGGTCGCTCGCCGTTCTTCCTGCCCCGCGCTCCCGCGCCGCCGCCTCGGCCGGCACCGCCACCGCGCGACCCCGCCCCACCGCCGCCGCCGCCGCCCGATCCGGGCCCACCTCCGCCACCCGCCAGCTATGGCGGCCCCAAGCCGCGAAGCGTCTTTGGCGATGTGGTCTTCTTCGACGGCACCGTCGATCGGCTTCGAGTCGGCGAGCAGGGCGGAGGCGTCACCGTCATTGCGGTGATGCCGCCCTGGCAGGTCCGACTCGGTTGGAGTGGCGGCCAGTACGACGTCGACCTGTGGGGAGTGCGCGAAGGCGCCTTCTTCTCGCAGAATCCCTTTGCCGGAAGCGGCGCCTCGAGCGCGCTGCGCGGGGCGAGTTCGCTGAATCCCACCCCGGCGCCGACGCCGACCGGTGGAACCGGCGGATCCGCGCCCACGCCCACCGGCCCGACGCCAAGCGCAGGGGCGCCACCGAAGCCAACGACGCCGGCGGACGACGATCCCACCCCCGAGATCGTCGGCGACGACGAGTCCGGAAGCGATCCGATTCCCGAGCCCGAGCCCGCGGGCGCTGGCGGTGACGGCGAGGAGTTCGTGCCGATCGATCAGCTCCCGCCGCCACTCACCGCCGAGGAGATCGATGCGATGACCCGCGACGAGGCGAGATCGGCGCTGGCCCGGGTCGCCCGCGCTCGAGGCCGCCGACTCGACGACCACTCCGCCGCTCGACTCCGCGAGGAGTTCGAACTGCTCCTCGCCCGACTCAGACGAGGCGATTGACCGACGGAACCAGCCGCCTCGGCGGCAGTTGAACCAGCGCATGAACCACCACCCCAGAGCCACTTCGATCGGATCACCCCTCGCGGTCCGATCCGCGACCCGGAGCCGCATCGTGAGCCGCATCGACTCCCGAAGCCCCCACGCCGCCTCGGCGATCGCCCTCTTCGCCCTGCTCGCCGCCGCGCCTGCCTCGTGGGCGATCACGCCGCAGGACACTGCGCCCGCCGAGGCGCCGCCGGTCGGCGATCTGGTGCTTGAAGGCAGCCTCACCGAACAACCTTCCACACAGGGCCGCACCCGCCGTCGTCGCCCCGCCGACGACTCGCCGGTGGTGCTGGGCTTCAAGAAGGAGAAGCTCGAGTCGGTGGTGCCGTTCATCGTCGAGTGGACCGGCAAGGCGGTGATGATGCGCCTGACCCAGGTCTCCTCGATCGAGATCACCCTCGTCAACGACGAACCGATCAGCAAGGACCGCGCCCTCGACCTGCTCTTCCAGGCCTTCCGCATGAACGGAATCGGCGTGGTCGAGACCGACGAGGTGGTGATGATCGAGATGCTCACCGACATGGAGAAGATCCAGCCGGCGGTGGTGCTCGGTCCGGAAGTGGACGTGATGGACCTGCCCGAGGACGGGAACATCGTGATCAAGGTCTTCCGCCTCAAGCACACCAAGGCGGCGGACGTCTTCGACCGGCTTCAGGGATCGATCCCGACCTACGCGACCCTCACCGTCGACGCGAGTTCGAACCAGCTCATCCTCGAGGGCGACATCGGCCTCGCCAAGCGGGTGCACCAGCTCCTCGCACTGCTCGACGTCGAACCCTGGGTCGAGGTGAAGACCGAGACCTTCCGGCTCGCCTACGCCGACGCGCAGACCATCGCCGACAACATTCGCGAGCTCTTCGAGCCTTCCGCCTCGACGGGCTCGCGCGGCGCCAGCACCCGCAACAACGCCGCACAGCGCGGTCGTCCCGGCACCCCGCAGCAGAACGCCGGCGAGATCCCCCAGGTCGGCACCAGCGAGCAGTTGGTGGTGACGGTGCTTCCCCAGAACAACGCCATCACCGTCCGGGCCGAACCGGATGTCATGGACAACATCAAGCGGCTGATCGCCACGGCCTGGGATGTGCCTCCCACCCGCGACGGTCAGATCTTCCGGCTCTACGACCTCAAGTACACCGATCCGCTCAAGGTGAAGGAAGTGCTCGGCGCCCTGCTCGAGAGCGGCGGCGTCACCCGTCGCCCGGCCTCCGCCGGCGGGCGGGCACCGACGGGCGGCCAGTCCGGCGGCGCCGATGTCGCGGTCGCCAACATCTTCCGCATCGAGGCCTATCCCGATTCCAACCGCCTCGTCGTCATCAGCCGCACGCCCGACAACTTCGAGTGGCTCGACTCGCTGATCGATCAGATCGACCAGCCGCTGACGGTCGGGCTGCCGGTCAACGTCGAACTCAAGTACGCCAACGCGGTCGATGTGGCGGAGATCCTCAACGCCCTGCTGCAGCAGGCCGGTGGCGGAGCCACGCTCCGAGCCCCCGAAGAAGGCCTCTCGGGCATCGACTTCGCCAGCGCCGGCGGCGGCGAGGGCGGCGCGGCGGGCGCGACCGACAGCGGGCAGAGCCAGGAGATTCGATTCCCCTGGCAGCAGGCCCGCGCCGGCACCGACGCCACCGAGGTGAGCGCCATCGTCGGCAAGAGCCGGGTGGTGCCCAACGCCGGCCAGAACAGTCTGCTGGTGCTCGCGACCCCGGAGATCCAGGAAGCGCTGCTCACCATCATCGAGGATCTCGATCGCCCGGGACGACAGGTGCTGATCACCGCCGTGCTCGCGGAAGTCGAACTCGGCGACCAGTTCGCCTTCGGCCTCCAGTTCGGCCCGGCCGGGCAGGTGCAGACCACCAATCCAAGCAACAGCATCTCGGTCGGTTCCGAGTTCCGCGGCAGCATGGAGAACATCTTCCCCGGCTCGCTCTCGACCGCGACGCTCAACTTCGGTGTCGACGCCACGGTGGTGCTGCAGGCCCTCAGCGAGAAGACCGGCGTGCGCATCCTGCAGCAGCCGAAGGTCTTCACCTCCGACAACAAGGAGGCCAAGTTCTTCGATGGGCAGGATGTTCCCTTCCAGACCTCGACCAGCTCCGGCGGCGACACCGGCGGCACCGTGGTCGCCAACTTCGAGCAGATCGCGGTGGGAATCGGACTCAACGTTCGTCCGCGCATCACCAACGAGAAGAACGTGGCGATGGAGGTGGCGGTGCTGCTCTCCAACGTCAACAACAACCCGGGCTTCATCGCTCCCGGCCTCAACCCCGTGATCAATCGCCGTCAGACCAACACCGAGGTCACGGTCAAGAACGGACAGACCATCGTGATCTCGGGCATTCGCCGCGAGGTCTCGTCCAAGGTCAAGACCGGCGTGCCGATCCTCGGCGACATTCCCGTGCTCGACTGGGTCTTCTCCTACGTCGACGACGCCGAGCAGGCGAAGGAGCTGGTGGTCTTCATCCAGCCGCTGGTGGTCGACAATCCCGACGAGAACGACACCAACTTCAACGAGACCGATCGCAAGCGGCTCGAACAGCTGACGGCGCCGCTGACCGAACAGACCCGCCAGCTGATCCTCGACAGCCGCATGATCGAGCCGGCGGAGGAGAAGCCCGGCACGCCACCGTTGATGGATGCGCCCGAGCAACCCTGATCGCTGCACCCCGCGCCGAGCCTTCCCGCGACTTGTCGCGGCGGCCCTGTCGCTCGCCCTTGCCGGCTGCGTCAGCAAGACGCTCGACGACCAGAGTCGATTCGGGCTCGACGGCCTCCCCGATCGATTGCCGAGCCAGGTCGCGCCGGAGATCCTCGCCGAGCGCGGCGCGAGGATCGACCGCGCGATCGCGCTCGAATCCCGCGGGTTCATCGAAGCCGATGCCGCCACCGCACCGCTGGTGGCTCCCGCCGGCGATGCGATCGCGGTGCAGCTGCGGCCCACGCCGACGTGGCGGGATCTGCTGGGCTGGAGCGTGGAGATGCCGTCGCCGCCGCCCGCGGTGGCGATCGTGCGATTCGATGGCGAGACCGGGGCCGCGAAGGAGCTCGCCCTCCGCGAGCCGCTTCACCTCGGGCACACCTGCGACGAGGAGTCCTTTCTCGTCGAGAGCCCGCGCAGCGGCGGCGAGCGCTGGATTGGCGCGGCTCGTTGGTCAGACGGCGAGATCGAGTGGCTGGTCGCGGACGAGGCGGTGAACGCCATGGCCGCTCGCGCCAAGGACGGTGCGCTGGCCTGGTGCAGGAGCGATCTACCCGGCGAATCCGCGAGCCTGCGGCTCCGTGAGCGGGATGGCAGCATGTGGGAGTGGTCTGCCCGCACCGGAACCACCTGGCTGGCGCCGCAATTCTCGGGTGACGGGCGCTACCTGTTCGCGATCCGGCAGGGCGATGGCCGCGCGGCGCTCTTTGCCTTCGACCGCGCCGATCCGGATGCGTCGGTGGCCACGGTCGAACTCTCCGATCGCACCACCGCCGCCACGAGCCTCGCCTCGACCGCGGCGCTCGGTGAAGGCTCGACGCTTGCGGGCGAGCCGTCGTGGTTGGTGGTTCACCCGGAGGATCGGACCCTGCGGCGGTGGCGGCCGGACTTGGGCACCACCGATCGATTCCCCGACGGATCCTTCGCCTTCACCGCTCCGATCGCCGGTGGGCGGCTGCTCGCCGATCGATCGGCGTTGTGGTTCGTCGAACCGGCGGCGGACGGCAGCTCCAGCGCCTCGGTCATGCTCGATGGACGGTGGATCCCACGAGTCCTCGCCACCGGCGAAGGCCAGGCCGCGGCCGTGGGCCGGGCGCTGCTCTTCTCGATCACCGAAGAGGGCTTTGAGGTGTGTGAACTCTCGATCGACCCTTCGCCGCCGGTCGAGCTGAGCGGTGAACTCGTGGCGCCCTGACCGCCGGCCACGCAGAGTCCATGTTCCCAACGCGAGCCGGGCTCAGTCTTCCTCGAGGTCGTCGAGCTCTTCTTCGTCGTCGCTCTCGAACTCGTCGTCCTCGTCGTCTTCTTCTTCCTCGTCCTCCTCGAACTCGTCCTCGTACTCCTCTTCCTCGTCTTCGTCCTCCTCGTCGTCCTCTTCCTCTTCCTCGTCGTCGTCTTCCTCTTCGTCCTCTTCCTCTTCCTCGTCGTCTTCTTCGTCCTCGTCGTCCTCGTCCTCGTCGTCTTCCTCTTCATCGTCGTCGAAGAACGGATAGTCCTCCTCGTCCTCCCAGTCGTCGCCGGCGATCACCGAGGCGAGCCGGCGGCCGGTGGCCGTCGCAGGCTCGGAGGCGATCCGAGGACGGACGATCGTGGCGAGGGATGGCGTTGAAGGGTCGATGGCGAGCAGTGACGTGGACATGGCGGTCATCCTCGAGGTGCACCTTCCGGCGTGCTTGGTCGGCGGCGCGAAAGTAAACGGCAGACCGTAATCGGCGTCAACCTCGTGCGGCGCTCAACGAAGCGGCACCACCACGGTGCTGAGCGGCGAGGACAGGAGCAGCCACCCGTCGATGGCCCGCATCGAGTCGAATCGAGGTCCGAGCGTGCGGAGGTCGATGGCGGGTCCGGCTTGACGCAGCCCGTCGGCGATGCCGAAGCGATAGGCGGAGTAGGCGAACTCCGTGCGGGGAGTTCCCTGATCGTCCGCCACCGGTCCGGCTCCGCGGAACGAGAGCACGATCAGCTGTCCGTCGATCGGCTCGGCGAGGAGGTAGTTGCGATCCTCGACGACCGCATCCGCGCCGACGAGCCTGCCCGATCGATCGAAGCGGACCGCACGGTCGCCGAAGAGCACCGAGACGCCGTTGGCATCGGGCCACAGCCCTCCGAAGACCGCCAGTGGTCCCTCGGATCGAGGCGACTCGAATCCGCCCACCGGCTCGGAAGGTGCCCCGTCGGTCAGCCTCCGGGACCCGATGCGGTCGTCGGCCTCGCGGACCAGGAGCCGCTCGCCGAGCAGCCACGACTCCCAGGTGTTGTGCGCCCACTCGCCGCTGCCGGCCCACCCGCCATCGTCGGCCTCCTCGGCTGCGAGTTGGCGGACCTCGACTCCATCGGACGCCCCCCACGCAATCTCGCCGACCGGCGACACCTGCACCCAGCGAGCGTCCCCGACCGTCTCGCCCACCCAGGTCCGCCGCACCGTGCCTTCGGGGTCGATCCACACCGCCATCGGCATCGACGCGCCGCCTCGACTCGTGCCCCGGCCGGTGAGCACCACCCCGAGCGGGCCGGCATCGGCCTGAAACACCGCGTCGAGCACTCCCGGCGCCGACCACCGCACCGTGCGACCGTCCTCGGCGTCGATCGAGACCACGTCTCCGCTGCGGCGGACCATCACCAGTTGATCCTCGACCGCAAACGGCAGGATCTCCGCCTCGCGCCAC
This sequence comes from bacterium, assembly GCA_029977865.1. Classification (GTDB taxonomy): domain Bacteria; phylum Planctomycetota; class Phycisphaerae; order Phycisphaerales; family SM1A02; genus VGXO01. The sequence continues at coordinate 23,040 of JAPOKA010000020.1, read as the reverse complement.
GGATCGGTGCCGCCGGGAATCACCCGTTGCCCCTCGAAGGGGTGTGACTGCGAAGGATCGAGCGGCGGGAACAGCTCGGCCACCGATGGATTCACCCACGCGACCGTTCCGCTCTCGACATCGATCCGCATCGGAAGAGGCCGATCGCGATCGGCGACCTGCCACAGCAGCATCCGATCACCGAAGCGAAGCACCTCGGGTTGGGGATCCTCGATCGGCACCACCCACGCCGCCTCGAGTCGAGCGCCGGAGGCTCGATGGAGCGTGAGCAGTCCATCGCCCGCGGTGAGGAAGGCGTCGCGTGGCGTGGCGGCGCTCTTCGCCGATGCCACGAGCCTGCCCGCGATGCTTCGCCCCTCGCCGGCAACCGGGCCGAGTCGACTTCGCCGCCGCGACTCGCCGAGTTGTGCCCGTCCCCAAGGATCTCCGGCTGCTTCGCTCGCGAGCCGACGGCGATCCGCGACCGCGCCGGTCGTGGCGGCATGCTGCCGAAGCCCCGAGGCCGCCTCGATCCACCCACGGCTCTCGGCGAGTTCGATGGCCTGCTCGTAGAGCGCAACCGCTCGCTCGGGCGGCTGCTCGCGAACTCCCTCCAGAAGCACCAGCAGCGCCTCGCGCGGCCGCGCTGCAGCCAGCCGCGACGCCGCCTCCCGGCGAGCCTCGACCCCGGCCGGCGCCAGCGGGAACTCCCGCGCCAAGGCGAGCAATGCCTCCGCCGAGGCGCCATCCTTGAGCGCCCGCTCCAGTCGCAGGGTTGCGAGTGCTTCGGATGGCGCGAGCACCGCCTCCCCTTCGCGCTCGACCAACGCTCGCATCCGCTCGCGGGCCGCCACCGCCGCCACCACCCGCACGTCGCCGGCGTCGAGACGTTGCCGGGCGAGGCTTGGATCCGAGAGCACCGACTGCCAGGCCTCGAACGCCTCGGCGATGCGGCCGTTGGCGGCGTGCCAGTCGCCGCGGGAGAGCCGCTCCCGGATCCGCTGGGAGGGATCGAGCGCCGTGGCGGCGAGCAGCGCCCTCGTCTCGGATGCCAGCGGCGAAGAGGGCGGCACCGCCGCATCGACTTCGATCAGCCGCGAGAACAACCGCTCGCGTTCGATCGGGTCGCCCGAGGCTTCGACCGCCGCCAGCGCCACTTCGGCGCCGGCGATTGCGGCCACCAGATTCCCCGCAGCCCGCTCGAGGTCGATGATCGCAAGCGGCCACTCCACCGAGGCGGGATCGTCCTGCCGCCGAGCCGCGAGCTTCGCCCGCGCCGCCTCGACCGGCATGACCGCCCGCAGGGTGTCCTTGCTGACGCTCAGGATCTGTCCATCCACGAGCACGAGATTGCCGGGTTCGTCGATCTCGAGTTGCGAACGGACCCGGCCCGACGCGAGGTCGACCACGAGCAGTTCCTCGAGGCCCGGCACGATCGCCGCGTCGCCGACCACCTGCACGCGACCGCGGATCCCCGCGCGATTGCTCGAACCGATGCGAGTGGGCATCGACTCGGCGTTGACCTCGCCGAACCTCCACCGCGGCGCCGAGAGATCCTCGGGATCGAGCACCGCCACATCCGAGCCCACCGCCACCAGCGCCGGACGACCAACGCCATCTCGAGCCGCAATCAGGTAGCGGGGCTGGCCGATGGCGCCGTCGTCGAAGTCGCGCTCTGCGACGATCGATCCGCGCTCGCCATCGAGCGCGACGATCCTGGTCTGATCCGGCGCGATCGCGTAGATCCGCGAGCCGATCCGAACCGGAGCCTGCACCTCCCAGGGTTCGACGGAGAGGCGGGTGTCCCGAAGCGGCACCGGCACCCGCCGCAGCCAGCGGATCTCGCCGTCATCCATGCCGATCGAGGCGATCACGCCGACGGACGCGGCGACCAGCACCTCACCGCCATCGACCTGAGGCGCCGAAAACGGACGAAGGCCTCCGAGCCGGATTCCGCCGCTCGACCCAAGCCGCGTGAGCCAACGCGGACCGCCGCGCTCGAGATCGAGGCAGATCAGGTAGTCGACGCTCTCGAGCCGATTGGTCACCCGCCGCGCCAGCACCAAGGCTGCATCACCGGCGATGACCGGCGGGCCGTAGGGGAACGCGTCCTCGCCTTCGCCGAAGGCGGCCCGGACCGCCTCCGCGACGCTGGTCGACCAGCGCAGCGACCCATCCTCCGCATCGAGGCAGATCACCCTCCCCGAACCGGTGCGGACCGCTCCCACGGAGTGGCCGGCGATCGTCACCGCCGCGCCATCCTTGACCGTCACCACACTCGGATCGCCCACCGCACCGAGATTCTGCGCCATGCCCGGATCGAGCAGCGTCCGCCAGCGCTCGCGGTGACTGAGGCGATCGATGGCCCGGACCAGATGCCCCTCGTTGATGAAGACGGTGTCGGCGTCGGCGGCCGGCATCGACACCAGGAGGCTTCCGTCCTCGGCGATTCGCGCTGCAGAGCGCGGTGCGAGCCGACCGCTGCGTTCGAGTTCTCGATAGCCGCGGCTGTACGCCGAGTCGGGCAGATCGACGGTCCACAGCGGACGCCAGTCCGCATCCAGTTCGACCGGAAACGCCGACTCGACGGCCTGCAGCGAATCGACCGACACCGCCGCCGGCGGCAGCGGCTCGTCGATCGCGGAGGGAAGCTCCTCGATCCAGGCCGCCCGCGCTGCGATCGCCTCCGCACGAGCCCGGGCCGCCGCGTCGAGGTCGGGATGGGACTTGATGCGGTCGAGCCGACGCAGCGCCGCCGCGCCAAGCCCGCGCTCGGTCTCGAGCTGGGCGAGTCGCAGCGCCGCCTCGAGGCCCGCGGGCGTCAGCAGCGCCGAGCGGACGACCTCCTCGTTGCCGCCAGCGGTCAGCAGTGCCGCGGCGGCGTCGGAGGTGAGCTCCCGCCACCGCACCAGAAGCTCCGGGTCGTTGAGCAGTTCGCGTTCGACGGTGCGGCGGACCGACTGGAAGAGGTCCGGGTCCTCCTCGGACACCGGCACCAGCCGCTGCGGGAACTCCTCGAGCAGCCGCCGCGCGATTCTCGCCGATTCGGCGACGTTCTCGGCTCGCTGCGAGCGCAGCCGCTCGACGAGTTGGGTGGCGGTCGGCGACTCGTCGACCATGACCGCGACGGTGTCCTGGGCCGCCGCGTTCGCCGCCAAGATCGTCGACACCGCGCTGGCCACCGCCAGCACCGCCGCAGGGAGTCGCCAGCGATCGGGGATGTCGGATGTCTTGCCCATGACCCCTTGGATCGGCATTGGAGCGACCTCCTCGCCGCCCGCCGTCACGAAGAACCTCGCCGATTCACGGTTAGAGTAGCCGCGTGCGCGGAACCCCCCTTCGAGCCTGGTGCATCCCGGCCCTGCTGCTGGTCGCTTGCGCGGTCACCGGGTGCGTCTCGATCAAGCCGGGGCCGGTGGTCCGGGTGGAAGGACTGCGGCTTCGCGCCATCGGCCCCGACGCTGCGGAAGGCGATCTCTCGGTGCGGATCTGGACCGATCGCCCCGAGCCGGTCAGCCTCACCGACTTCCAGTACTCGCTGTTCATCGCCGGGAACTCGGCGTTCAGCGGACGATGGGCCGCACTCGCGGCCGCACCCGACGAGGCGATCGTCCGCGTGCTGCCGGTGGTGATTCCGCTCTCGATGCTTCCGCCGGGCGCGACTCCGATGCCCGAGGCGAGTTCCGCCGAGCAGCCCGAGCCAGCCGCGACCTCGGTTGGGCTGAATTGGTCGGTCTCGGGAACCGTCGGCTGGGAAGACCCCGAGCGACTCGCCCGCATCCTGTTCGACCTGGGATTCGCCAACCCGCGAACCGACTTCTCCGGACGTGGAAGCAGGCTCGATCTGGCGGCTCCTGCGCCCTGAGCGGAACCCCGGTCCCGGCGAACACCCCGAGGACCGAAAACCGACGCATGCCGGTCAACCGGCCCTCGCAATCGGTCGATGCCCCCTCCGGAGGCGGAGGTCATCGATCCACGGGCCCGGACCATGCAACTTCACGAAATCCTTCGCCGCGCACACGAGCACGACGCCTCGGACATCCATCTGGTTCCCGGCCATCCGCCCATGATGCGGGTGCACACGGTGATGGTCCCGATGGACGAGTTCTCCGTCCTGACCTCCGACGGCGTGCGCCGCACCATCGATCAGATCACCACGCCGACCCAGCAGCAAGCCTTCGAGCGCGATCTCGATCTGGACTTCTCCTACGAGGTCCCGGGGCTGCGGCGATACCGAATCAACGCCCACGTGCAGCGCTCCGGCGCCGCCATGGCCTTGCGCTCGATTCGCACCGAGGTGCCCCCGATGGAGTCGCTGGGGCTGCCGGAGGTGATCGACTCGCTGGTCGATCTGCCCCGCGGCCTGGTGCTGGTGACCGGCGACACCGGTTCGGGCAAGTCCACCACCCTCGCCGCGATGCTCGACGCGATGAACCGGCGTCACCGCAAGCACATCATCACCCTCGAGGATCCGGTCGAGTACGTGTTCACCTCGGACCTCTGCCTGATCCAGCAGCGTGAACTCGGCGCGGACATGCCGACGTTCTCCTCCGGCATGCGCCACGCGCTGCGTCAGGACCCCGACGTCATCCTCGTGGGTGAAATGCGCGATCTCGAGACCGCGGCGCTGGCGATCTCCGCCGCGGAGACCGGCCACCTGGTGCTCTCGACCCTGCACACCTCAAGCGCCGCCCAGACCGTCGAGCGAATCATCGACATGTATCCCGCGGGGCAGCAGGCCCAGATCCGGGCGATGCTCGCCAACACCCTCGAGGCGGTGGTGTCGCAGACCCTCTTCAGCCGCGCCGACCGTCCGGGCATGGTGCCCGCGGTCGAGGTGCTGCTGTGCACGCCGGCGGTCCGCAACCTCATTCGCGAGAACCGCGCCTTCGAGATCCCCAACGTCATCGAGACCAGCCGCAATCGCGGCATGAACAGCCTCGACTCCGCGATCAGCGAGCTCTACTTCAACGGACTCGTCGCCCGCGAGGACGCCCTCGAGAAGGCGACCCACCGCGACAAGCTCGAACGGCAGCTCGCCGCCTGATTCCGATCCGCCTCCGACGGCCACCTTCCCATGCCCCAGTACCGCTACCAGGTTCGACAGCCCAACGGCGCGCAGGCCTCCGGCGTCCTCGCCGCAGAGACCGCCGCCGCCGCCGCCTCGATCCTGCGCGAGCAGGGCCTGCACGTGCTGCAGCTCGTGCCCACCGCCCGCTCGGCGGCGAACCTCGGGAACATGCTCGGCCAGCTCAACTTCTCGACCGGGCCGGGACTCAAGGAGATCCTCGACTTCACCACCCAGCTCGCGGTGATGACGCGAGCCGGCATCGGCATCCGCCAGGCCCTCGAGGGCATCTCCGAGCAGGTCGAGAATCCGAAGTTCAAGCGCATCCTGCACAACATCCGCATGGACGTGGAAGCGGGCAAGCAGTTCTCCGAGGCGATCGCCGCCTACCCGAAGCTCTTCAGCCAGCTGTACGTGAGCATGGTGCGGGCCTCGGAGATGTCGGGCTCGTTCTCGAAGATGCTCGACCGCATCGCCTCCTACCTCGCGCAGGAGGTCGAGACCCGGCGGATGGTCGTGGGCGCGAGCATCTATCCGGGCCTCATCGCCGCGATGGCGGTCTCGGTGACGATCTTCCTGCTGACCTTCGTGCTGCCGCGCTTCGCGGCGGTGTTCGCCGGCCGCGAGGACGTGCTTCCGGCTCCCACCAAGTTCCTGATGGGACTCTCCGACTTCCTCGTCAACTGGTGGTGGATCGTCCTGATCGCGGTGGGAGTCCTGATCGCGGCAGCGCTGAGCCTCTTGCGCACCGCCCCGGGACGACTGCTCTTCGACCGCTTCAAGCTGGGATGCCCGCTCATCAACCGCATGTTCCGGGCCCTTTACATCAGCCGCAGCCTGCACACCATGGGCGAGCTGCTCAATGCCGGCGTGCCGGTGCTCGACACCATCGCCATCACCGGCGACATCTCCGGCAACGCGCTCTTCCGCTCGATGTGGCGCGGCGTCTACGGCGGCGTGAAGCAGGGACGCAAGATCCAGTCGCAGCTGGTCAAGAGCACCCTGCTGCCCAAGCCGGTGGTGCAGATGATCGCCGCGGGCGAGGAGTCGGGAAAGCTCGGCGAGGTGCTGCAGGAGGTCTCGAGCTACTACCACCGCGTGCTGCGCGATGCGATCAAGGCGGTCACCGGCATGATCGAGCCGCTGATGATCGTGCTGATGGGCTCGTGCGTCGGCTTCATCGCCATGGCGATCATCCTGCCGATCTTCAAGATGAGCAGCCTGGTCAACAACTGACTCGAAGGGAGGAAACCATGCCCGTGCATCGCCGTGGACATCGGGGCTTCACCCTCATCGAGACCGCCCTCGCGATCGTGGTGATCGGCGTCGGCGTGCTGGCGATGCTCGCGGCGCAGGTCGCCTTCCACGCCCAGAATCGCTGGAGCACGCACGCGAGCCGCGCCATGTGGCTCGCCAACGAGATCCGCGAGACCATGGTCGGCCTTCCACGCCACGACCCGGTCACCGGGCATGACGCCGCAGCGGCTGCAGGAAGCGCTGCCGGCCAGGACCCTGACTCCGAACCCGACTGGGGACCCGAGGGCAACGAGTTCTCGGTGGGCGACTGGGACGATCTCGACGACTTCGACGGCGCCGAGTTCTCGGGCCCGATCGGAGACGGCCCCATCGACGCCTCTCGGCGGGTGATCCCCGGCCTGGAGGAGTGGATCCAGCGGGTGGAGGTCCGCAATGTCGATCCCTTCGACATCAACACCGAGAAGCCTCGGTACTCGACCGATCTCATCCGCGTGGATGTGGTGATTCTCCATGTTCCGCCCGGCGCGTCGGCGCCGGAGGAACTGACCCGCCTGAGCTGGCTCGCGCCGTAAGGAGCTCCGCGATGGCCCCGACTCTCCGCGCTCCGTTCCGCCACCGACGGCCCCGCCGTCGCGGCGTCTCCAGCGTTCTCTCGATGATGTTCCTGGTGATCTTCGGATCGCTGGGGGCCGCGATGGCGGTGGTCGCGCAGGGGAACCTGCGCACCGCGGACTCCGCGACCCGGGTCTCGCGGGCGATGAGCGCCGCCGAGACCGGGCTGGTCTTCGCGGGCGATCGACTCGCCAAGGAAGCCGCTCGCTTCGTGATCCGTCCCGGGGTGATCGATCCGGTCCTCGCGGGGCAGCTGTGGCGCGGCGAGTACGCACCAAGCGATGCCGGCGGACTCGTCGTGCTGCCTCCGACGGGATACACGGTGATGACGCCCCCCGCCGGCGTCGGTCAGGCGGTGCTCGACGCCCATCTCGCCGACTCGGGAACCACCAGCCTCGATCCCGGCGACGCTTCCCTGCCCGAGCTCGATCCGGTCTCGGGTCTCCTGGCCTGTCGGCCCATGGTGCTCGGCACCGGCGCCCATGCGCCGACCTTCCGACTCACCTACCGGCCCGTCGAGGGGACCTCTCGCATTCGCGTGATCAGCGAGGGGCAGGACGGCGAGGTGCGGCGCACATTGCAGATGGACTTCGATCTCGACAAGCGGATCGAGTACGCGGTGCTCTCCCCCAACCGGGTCATGGTCGGAAAGAACGTGATCATCGAAGGGCCGGTCGGCACCACCTACGGACTGCAAACCGGCGACCTGAACCCGACCAACGGCCATCCGGTGGTGATGCGCAGCGACTTCCGCTACCTCGACTCAAGCCTCGACGACGCGATCTTGGCCCTCGCCGCCGCGATCGAGTCCTACGACGCCGATGGCGACAATCGCCTGCGGGTCAACCATCCGCTCGAAATGGTGGGACTCACCACCGACCCGCGGCTCGTCGACCGCAACGGCGACGAGTTCGTCGACGAGTTCGACCTCTTCCTCGCGCAGTTCGACGCCAACGGCGACGGTCGCATCTGCTGGGATTCCGCCCGCTGTGCCGCCGCGGGCTACGGCGAGGTCGACCCGGAGTTTGCCGGCGTCGACGACCAACTCGCTCGCCTGATCGACCTCGGTCGCGAAGATCGCAACGCCGATGGCGTGCTCGACGAGGAGGACCTCCGACTCGGTTGCGGCGACGGCATGATCGATGCCCTCGATCGTCCGGCGAAGCTCCGCGGCCAACTGCAGCTCGCGGTGACCGAGGAAGCGTGGGAGTCGGCCGCAGAGCAGCCCTGGCAGCGCCAGGTGCAGGGTGCGATCCGTGCCCCCGGCGAGGCACCTGCGGTGTTCGGCATTCCCGAACCGGACTTCCGGGTCGTGACCACGGACATGTTCGCCGACACCGCCGAGTGGTTCTCCAATCGCGCCAACGGCGATCTGGCCCTGCAGATCGCGCAGGGCGTCGCCGCCGGCGGCTCCTCGTCGCCCGCGGAGGAAGGCGAGTGGGAGTCGGTTCCGTTCGGATCGCCCAACGCCTACGACTGGTACCAGCGGCCGGTGGTGTCGGGCATCACCTTCCACAACGTCCGCATTCCTCGCGGCACCAACGCGGTCTTCGTCGACTGCCGATTCGAAGGCGTCACCTACATCGACACCGAGACCGAGTGCGGCGACATCCACTGGAACTACGCCGGCGCCATCGAGCGGGTCGGCGAAGGCGATGAAGCGACCTACCAGGTCCGCTACCCCGACATCGTGGCGTCGGTGCCCGGCTCGCCCGATCCGGTTCCGGACACCCGGATCCTCTCCAACAACCTCCGCTTCCACGGATGCACCTTCCTCGGCTCGATCGCCGGCGACACGCCGTCGGCCTACACCCACTGGCGGAACAAGATCCAGTTCACCGGCCCCACTCGGCTCTTCAATCGGCCCGACGATCCCGAACTGCTCGCCCAGCCCGACGGCCCGCTGCTCGCCGCGGCGCTGCAGAGCCTCGGCGAGGAGGACCTGCGCGAGCTTCGCAAGAGCTCGATGATGCTGCCGGGCTGGTCGGTGGACGTCGGCAACTTCGCCAACGAGCAGGCGGACAATCCCGAGGACACCGCCCGCATCCGCATGAGCGGCACCGTGGTGGCCGGCATTCTCGACGTCCGCGGCACCGCGGAGATCCACGGAACCCTGCTGCTCTCCTTCAAGCCGCTGCTCGGCCAGGGCCCGCTGCACTTCGGCGGCAAGACCGACGCGTTCAACACCACCATCGGGTACTTCGGTCCGCTCGACGGCGACTTCGAGGGCACCGCGCCGGGCGAAGACGCCTTCGAGGGGTTCGGCGAGATTCTCATTCGCTGGAATCCCGAGGCCGACCTCCCCGACGGCATCCCCTGGCCGATCACCGTGGTGCCGCTTCCGGAGACCTACCGAGAAGCGAGGGCCGAGGCATGAATCGCACTTCGATCTCGACTCGCCATCGCGGCTTCAGCCTGCTCGAACTTCTGGTGGCACTTGCCATCAGCGCCATCCTGCTCACCGCGGCGATGGTCGCGCTGGACGCGTCGTTCCGCGCCTACCGACGCACCACCGAGGAGGCCTCCACCCACACCATCTCGCGGCTCGCCATGCATCGCCTGCTCGCCATGATCCGCACCGGCGTCGACTTCGGCCCGCTGCCGGCGAACCCGCTCGACGAGGTGGTGGAGAGCGACTTCCTCGAGGTCCTGACGCCCGACGGCCGCTGGGTGGTCTTCCGCTGGGACGGCGATGGCCAGCGCCTGCTCATCGCCGTCGACAACGAGAACGGCGAGCCGGGCGAGAATCGCGTGCTGCTCGGCGGCGTGGAACCGCAGTTCCATCCCGATGGCACTCCGATCGCACCCTTCCGCCTCACCTACGAGGACGGTTGGAAGCTGCGGCTGGTGACCATCGATCTCTCGATCGCGCCCGACGACGATCGCAGCGCCGCGATCTCGAGCGAGCCGGTGCCGTCGATCCGTCTCGTCGGCAGCGCAAGCCCCCGCTCGCTCGGCTCCTGACTTCGCAACTCACTCGCTGTCGGACTGGATCCGCGCCTCGTAGTGCGCCACCGTGGCGGTCATCAGCCGCTGATGGGTGCCGATCGCGGCGGGGTCGTCGAGCTCCAGTCCCTCCACCGACCGCTGGCGATAGGCGCCGTCGGACTGCATGTCCCACGCCTGGCGGCGATCGCTCAGCGCAATCTGCAGGATCTCCCAGAGGCGGCGCCGCAGCGGCGGCGTCTCGACCGGGGTCGCCACCTCGACGCGGGTGTTGAGGTTGCGATACATCCAGTCCGCACTTCCGATGTAGAAGTCGCCCTCGAGCGGATCGGAGCGCCCTCCCGAGAACCAGAAGATGCGGCTGTGCTCGAGGAAGCGGCCGATCACGGAACTCACGCGGATGGTCTCGCTCAATCCCGGGACGCCGGGCCGCAGGCAGCAGAAGCCGCGCACGATCAGGTCGATCCGCACGCCGGCCTGGCTGGCTCGATAGAGGGCGTCGGTGACGCTGCGATCCTCGAGCTGGTTCATCTTGGCGATGATCCGGCCGGGACGCTCGGGAGTCTGCAGGTGGATCTCGCGCTCGATGAGCTCGAGGAACGACCGCTTCATCGCCACCGGGGCGACCAGCAGCTTCTGGTACTCCCGCTGACGGCTGCGGCCGGTCATGTAGTTGAAGAGACCGACCAGGTCCTCGGTGATGGCGGGATTGCAGGTGAAGAGGCCCAGATCCTCGTAGAGGCGGGCGGTCTTCGAGTTGTAGTTGCCGGTGCCGATGTGGGCGTAGCAGCGGATGCCGCTGCCTTCCTGCCGCACCACCAGCGCGGTCTTGGTGTGGGTCTTGAGACCGACCACGCCGTAGGCCACGTGCACGCCGGCCTCCTCGAGCTTCCGCGCCCAGGTGATGTTGCGGGCCTCGTCGAATCGCGCCCGCAACTCGACCAGCACCGCGACCTGCTTGCCGCTCTCCGCGGCGCGAATCAGATTGGGGATGAAGGGGCTGTCGCCGCTGGTGCGGTAGAGGGCCTGCTTGATGGCGAGCACCCGCGGATCCTCCGCAGCCTGCTCGATGAAGCGCTCCACGCTCGCGTTGAAGCTCTCGTAGGGATGGTGGACGAGGATGTCGCCGCCGCGGATGCGGCTGAAGATGTCGGCGTCGTCGCCCTCCATGCCCGGCGGCACGATCGCCTTCCACTTGGAGTAGCGCAACTCGGGGATGTCGAGGTCGGCGATCTGGTGCAGGATGCCGTAGTCGAGCAGGCCCGTGCTCTCGAAGATCTCGTCGGGCTTGAGATCGAGCTCCTCCATCAGGAAGCGGAGGATGCGGGGGTTCGGCCGCGGGGTGAGCTCAAGCCGCACCACTCGGGCGAAGCGCCGCTCGCGCAGCTGCTGCTGGATGTGCTCGAGGAGGTCTTCGGCGTCGTCGTTGTCGCGATCGACGTCCGCGTTGCGGGTGACCCGGAAGGGCATCACCTTGAGGATCTCCATGCCCGGGAAGAGATCGTCGAGGTTGTGCTCGATGATCTGCCGCATGGGGATGAAGCGACGGGTGCCGGGAATCTGGTAGAGCCGGGTGGGCAGTTCGGGAACCTTGACCCGGGCGAAGAGCTGCTCGCTCTCGCCGGGCCGCCGCAGCATGACCCCGAGCGACATGCTGAGGTTCGAGATGAACGGGAAGCGATGGCCCGGATCGACCGCGAGCGGCGTGAGGATCGGGAAGACGTTGCGGCGATACCACGCCTCGGTCTGCACCTTCTCCTCGTCGCTGAGCTCCTGCCAGGTCAGGATCGCGATGCCGATCTCGGCGAGGGCCGGCAGGATCATCTCGCGATAGACCGAAGCCTGCAGCTCGACGTCTCCGAGCACCATGGTGCGGATGCGGGCAAGCAGGTCGGCCGGCGGCATCGGCTCCCACGGCACGCTGCCGACACCCGCGTCGATCTGCCTGCGGAGGCCGCCGACCCGCTTCATGAAGAACTCGTCGAGGTTGCTCGAGAAGATGGCGAGGAAGCGAACCCGCTCGAGCAGCGGCGTGCGCGGGTCGAGGGCTTCGTGCAGCACGCGGCGGTTGAAGTGGAGCCACTGGATGTCGCGGCTCAGGAACCGCTGCGGATCGCCGGCCGCGACCGGATCGACCGCGGCGGGCGCGGAGTTCTGCAGGGCGTCGGGGGCCGTGGTCATCGCGTCGACTCCATGCCGGAGGTGGGAGCGTAGATGGCGGTGCAGCCCGGGGCCTCCCCCACCGCGACCTCGACGAGACGCACACCCTGCGGCAGTCCCGGCGCCACCGCCTCGAAGAGGTGACGGGCGATCGACTCCGCGGTCGGACTCAGGCGATCGAACGGAGGCGTTCCGTTCAAGGTCCGTCCCGCGAAGGGCGAGATGGCCTCGTCGAGGCGCCGTTCAAGCAGATGGAAATCGCAAAGCAGGCCTTCCGCATCGAGACCGCCTCCCTCGACGGTGGCCCGGACCCGGAAGTGGTGTCCGTGCAGGGGCTCGTGCTCGCCGCCGATCACGATGGCGTGGGCGGCGGCGAACTCGCGGTCGACCTGCAGGCGAAACATGGCGGCGAGTATAGGTCGCGCCGAATCGCCCACCGTGACCGCAGCGGCTGGACCGCGCCCCGGCGCTTCGCCGATGAACCGCACCATGTCGAGTCCGCCTGCTTCGAACCCGCCGCTCATGCTCTCGGTCTCTGGGGCACGGGGAATCATGGGCGAGACCATGACTCCGGTGGTCGCAGCTCGCTTTGCCGCCGCCTTCGGCTCACGGCTCGCAGCGACCCGACCCGGCGGCCGGGCCTGCATCGGTCGCGATGGTCGGGCCGGCGGAGAGGCCCTCGCCGCAGCGGTCTCCGGCGCGCTCGCCGCGGTCGGTCTCGAGGTCTTCGATCTCGGGGTCGCGACCACCCCCACCGTCGGGGTGGCGATCCGCCGCCATCAGGCGATCGGCGGCATGGTGGTGACCGCGAGCCACAACCCGCAGCAGTGGAACGGCCTCAAGTGCCTCGACGGCGACGGCCTCGCGCCGCCGCCGGAGATCGCCGCGGCGATCATCGCCGACTTCAAGTCCGATCGCGGCGACTACGCGAAGCCCGAGTCGATCCGCCTCATTCGCCGCGACGAGGACGCGACCGCCTACCACGTCGATCGCATCCTCGAGTGCGTCGACCGTGACGCGATCGCATCGGCGGGGCTCTCTGCGGCGGTCGATTCGGTCAACGCCTCCGGCGCCGGCGGCGCGGCACTGCTTCTTGGTCGGCTTGGCGTGGCGATGCACCAGATCCACGGCGATCCGTCGGGGATCTTCCCGCACACGCCCGAGCCGCTCGAAGAGAACCTCCGTGGCCTCGCCGAAGCCACCCGCACCCATGGCGCCTCGGTCGGATTCGCCCAGGATCCCGATGCCGATCGCCTTGCGATCGTCGACGAGACCGGCCGGTTCATCGGCGAGGAGTACACCCTCGCCCTTGCGGCGCTGAGGGCGCTCGAGCGCTTCGGCGCCGGCGTCATGGCCGCGAATCTCTCCACGAGCCGCCTGATCGATGCGGTGGCGGCGCGATTCCCGGGCTCGGAGGTGCTGCGCACCGCGGTCGGCGAGGCCAACGTGGTCGCCTCGCTCAAGGCCCGCAACGGACTCGTGGGCGGCGAAGGCAACGGCGGAGTGATCCTGCCTCGGGTGGGCTGGGTGCGCGACTCGCTCGCTGGCATGGCGCTGGTGCTCGATCTGCTCGCGGCCCGGCGGCAGCCGCTCTCGGCGATCGTCGCGGAGCTGCCGCGGCTCTCGATGATCAAGCGCAAGCACGACCTGGCGGAGATCGGCGGCCTCGCCGCGGTGCCGGAGATGATCGCGAAGCTCCGGGCCGAGTTCGCCGCAGCCTCGGTCAACGACGCCGACGGCATCCGATTCGATCTTCCCGAAGGCTGGGTCCACTTCCGCGCCAGCAACACCGAACCCATCGTGCGCCTGATCGCCGAGGGCGTCGACGACGCCGCGGCCGAGGCGCTCGCCGATCGTGCAGCGCGCGGCGCCGGGCTCGGCTGAGACTCGTCTGATTGAAGCCAGAGCACCGTGATCGCTAGGCCTCGTCGCGCGTGCCGAAAGGCCGCGAAGTCGCCGCGACGTCACCCCGGACTCGTGGCACACTCGTCACGCCCGCGCGAGCGATTGCCCCGTCACGCGCTCTCCTCCGCCTCGCCGCCTTCGCCCGGCATCGACTCGTGCAGATGCCAGCGCAGCTCGCCGGTCTCGCCGGCGCCGTTGCACTCGATGTGCACCGCGAAGAAACCGCCGCGATGGCTCTCGACCGCCGGCCACATGATCTCGCGATCGGTGCGTGGGATCGGCAGCTCGTGCACCCGCTCGTGTTCGATCCACTCGAGCACGCCCTCGTCGAACTCCATCCGCGGGATCTCCGCCGGGTCGACCGGACGCACCACCTCGAAGAGGAAGAGCAGCCAGTGGGCGTGGCCTTCGTATCCCTTCTCCGAGACCATGCCGCAGAGGCGGATCTCGTCGGGCTCGAGTTCGAGCTCGACCTCCTCGCGGATCTCTCGCAGCGCACACTCGTGCGGGCCCTCGCCCTCCGCCATCTCGAGCTTGCCGCCGATCGGCGAGTACATGCCGGGATTGGGCGGGCGGCGGCGATGCAGCAGCAGCACGCGACCCGCGGGATCGCGGAGGTAGCAGAGCACCGCGACCTTGTAGGGCAGCGGCTCGCCCGCGCTCACGCCGACACCACTTCGCGGCCGGTCGCACGCTCGGTCTGACGTTCGCGCAGTCCGCCTGCCCGCAGCAGCGACTCGATCTGCCGCACCGTCTCGGGTGCGGCCTCCGCGAGCGGCGCACGCACCACCCCCGAATCAAGGCCCAGCGCCGCGAGCGCCGCCTTGAGCGGGACCGGATTCACCTCGAGCGAGAGCAGTCCCTTGGCGAGCGGGAAGAGTGCCGCATGGAGTCGCTGCGCCTCGCGGAGGTCGCCCGCGAGCACCGCCGCGACCAACTCCGCCACCCGCTCGGGCACGAGGTTCGACACCACGCTCACCACGCCCACCGCGCCCACCGCCATCATCGGCAGGGTCAGGGTGTCGTCGCCGGCAAGCACCGCGAGATCGCAGCGGCGGCGAATCTCCGAGACCGCGTCGCAGGATCCCGAGGCTTCCTTGATGGCGACGATGTTGGGGTGCGCCGCGAGGGTGGCGACCGTCGCAGGCTCGAGTCCGGCGCCGCAGCGGCCCGGGATGTTGTAGAGGACGATGGGAAGGTCGGCGCTGTCTGCGATGGTCGAGAAGTGCCGCAGCAGGCCGGCCTGCGAAGGCCGGTTGTAGTAGGGAACCACCTGCAGCGAGGCGTCGGCGCCGATCGCCGCCGCGAGCCGATGCAGGTGCACCGCGTGGGCGGTCGAGTTGCTGCCGGCTCCGGCGATCACCTTGAGTCCGAGCGGCTTGGCGGCCACGACGCAGGCGTCGAGCAGCACCCGCAGCTCGCCCTCGGAGAGCGTGGGCGACTCGCCGGTGGTACCCGCCGCCACCACGCCGGCCACGGCGCCGGCGGCCTGGCGGCGGAGGAGCATCGGGATCAGTTCGATCTCGATCGACTCGCCGTCGGAGGTGAAGGGAGTCGCGAGGGCGGTGTACGCGCCTCGGAAGGTGCGGGCTCGATCGAAATCCGTCTCGATCATGGTCGTCGCTCCGGGGAGGAATGGGATCCAGGCGCCGCGGCCTCCCGCACCAGGCGCTTCATCTCCGCCACGGCGCTTCGCATGCCCACGAAGACCGCGCGGCTGACGATGGAGTGGCCGATGTGGAGTTCCCGAATCTGGGGAAGCGCCGCCACCGGCTGCACATTGAAGTAGTTGAGGGCGTGTCCGGCGTTGAAGCGCATGCCCGCGGCGACGATCGCCCGGCCCGCCTCGGCGATGCGGTCCAGCTCCGCACGCACGCCCGGACGATCGGCATCGCGGCCTTCGGCGTGGAAGGCGTGGGCGTAGGGCCCGGTGTGGATCTCGCAGACCGCGAAGCCGGCCGCCGCCGCGGCCTCGACCTGGCCCGGATCAGCGTCGATGAAGGCGCTGGTGACGATTCCCGCCTCGCGAAGCCCCGCCACCACTTCGCGGAGACGCGGCAGCTGACCCGCCACATCGAGACCGCCCTCGGTGGTCACTTCCTGCCGCCCCTCGGGCACCAGCATCGCCATCTGGGGCCGGATTCCGCGGGCGAAGTCGACCATCGCGTCGGTGGCGGCCATCTCGAGGTTGAGCTTGATGTGGACCAGCTCGGCGAGGCGGCGGACATCGTCGTCGTGGATGTGCCGTCGGTCCTCGCGGAGGTGCACGGTGATCCCGTCGGCGCCGCCGAGATGGGCCTCGACCGCCGCCCAGACCGGATCGGGCTCCCACGTCCGCCGCGCCTGCCGCACCGTGGCGACATGGTCGATGTTCACGCCGAGTTCGATCATGGTTTGCGTGGCGCTCCCTCTGCCTGCCCACCGAGATCGGCGATCGACGCCGCGACGGACCATCCATGGCGCCGCCCGAGGGGTTTATACTCGCCCCGAGCGCCGCCCGCGCCACACGCGGCCCGGTCGGCGCTTGCCGGAGCCCTTCGCGCCATGACGCAGCCGCCGACGCCGCCGAGCGTCCCCGAACGCCTTGAGGGGTTGCGCCGCGACATCGACGGTCAGGGTCGCCGGGTGCTCGACCTGGTGCTTCGCGCCGTCGAGTGCTACTTCGATGCCGACCATGCCAAGGCCCAGGGGGTGGTCGCCGACGACGACGAGATCGATCGGGTCGATGTCGAGATCGAGCGAGCCTGCATCGCCGCCCTCCGGAGCGGGCTCGAGGGCGAGCACGAGATCCGGTCGGTCCTGACCATCGTCAAGGTGAACAACGAGTTGGAACGGATCGCCGACCTCGCCGCCAACATCGCCGAGGCGGTCCTCGCGGGCGAGGCGACCGGCCCGGCGACGCTGCGGGTGATGGCCAACAGCGTGGTCGGCATGCTGCGGGACTCGATCCGCTCGCTCGCGAGCGGCCACGCCGACCTGGCGAATCAGGTCCTCCGCTTCGACGACACCGTGGACGCCTTTCGGGGCGAGATCTTCCGCGACGCCCAGAGCCGGGTCGAGTCCGGCGAGGTGCCGGTGGTGGTCGCCTTCCGCCTGCTCGGCGTGGCCAAGGCCCTCGAGCGCATCGCCGACCACTGCACCAACATCTGCGAGCAGGTGATCTACCTTCAGAGCGGCAAGATCGTCCGGCACCGGCCCGAGGGCTGGAGCGAGCCCGAGATGCCGGCGAGCTGATCCTCCGCCTCGCCTCAACTTCCGTCCGCCGGTCGACCGAAGGGGAAGTGGTCTCGGTTTCCGCATCGCCCCCGACCTCGCCCCATGCCCACCACCCCCACCGACCACCGACTCGCCGCCCTCGCCCCCGCCCTCGAGTCGGCGGGGCAAGCACACCTGATCCCCTGGTGCGAAGGACTCGAAGCCTCCGCCCGCGACCGGCTGCTCGACCAGTTGGCCGAACTCGACCTGCCGCTGCTCGCGCGGCTGAGCGGCGGAGGCGGTGACGAGTCGGCTGCTTCCGGCGACCTCGAACCACCCGAGACCGTCGACGCCACCGACGCCGCAGCGCTCGAGCGCCGCGCCGCCGGCGAAGCCATGCTCGCTGCGGGCAAGGTCGCTGCGTTCACCGTCGCGGGCGGGCAAGGGACGCGTCTTGGATGGAACGGGCCCAAGGGCACGTTTCCCTCGACGATTGTCACGGGCAAGCCGCTCTTCCGGGTCTTCGCCGAGCAGATCCTCGCCACGCAGGACCGCTTCGCGCCGAGCGAACCGATCCCGTGGTACGTGATGACGAGCCCCGCCAACGACGCCGACACCCAGGCGTTCTTCCGCGACAACAACCGCTTCGGCCTCGCGCCGGGCCAGGTCTTCTTCCTCGTGCAGGGCACCATGCCGTCGGTCGACTTCGAGGGCCGCGTGCTGCTCGAATCGCCCGACTCGCTCTGCCTCAATCCCGACGGCCACGGCGGTTCGCTGCGGGCCCTTCGCCGCAGTGGTGCGCTCGAGGAGATGACCGCACGCGGCATCGAGCAGATCAGCTACTTCCAAGTCGATAATCCCCTCGTTCGGATCCTCGATCCGCTGTTTCTCGGGTTTCATGCCGCCGATCCGCGCAGTTCCGGCGAGATGTCCGGCAAGATGGTCGCCAAGCGCGACGCCGGCGAGAAAGTCGGCGTCTTCTGCCGTCGCGGCGGACGCACCACGGTCGTCGAGTACAGCGACCTGCCGAAGGAACTCGCCGAGGCGAGCGACGCGCAGGGCCGCCTCCGGTTTCGGGCGGGCAACATCGCGGTGCACGCGATCTCGGTCGATTTCGCGATGCGGCTGACCGAGGAAGGCGCGGAGATCGGCTTGCCGTTTCATCGCGCGATCAAGAAGGTCCCGCACCTCGACCTCGCGACCGGCGCGATCGTCGCGCCCGCAGAGCCCAACGCGATCAAGTTCGAGACCTTCGTCTTCGACGCGATGCCGCTTGCCAAGCGTGCTCTCGTGATGGAGACCTCGCGGCTCGAGGAGTTCGCGCCGATCAAGAACGCCACCGGCGAGGACTCGGCCGAGTCGAGCCGCCAGGCCCAGTCCGATCGCGCCGCGTCGTGGCTCGAGGCCCGCGGCGTCAAGGTCGCGCGGCATGCCGATGGACACGCCGCGGCGCGGATCGAGATCGAACCGCGGACGGCCCTCTGCGCGGCCGACCTCGCGACGCGTCCGCTTCCCGATCGGATCGACCCGGGCTCTGAAGTGGTGATCTGAGCGATCTCCGCTCGGCGACGCCCTCAGTCGTTCGGATTCTCCGCCAGATTGAACCGCACGACCATCGTCGTGGGGATCGGCTGGTGCAGCTTCACCGTGCGGTGGATCGTGAACGCATCCGGCTCGGCACCGAGCGCCTCCGCCCCCACGGCCAGCATCCTTCGATACGGCGCCGACACGCTTCGCAAGCCGCTCGGCAACCCGGTCGAATCCACGATCGTCGTCTCGCTCGCCATCGGCAGCCGCGTGCGGTCGGGCCAGGCGAACCGAT
The DNA here is from genome assembly GCA_029977865.1 of bacterium. Lineage (GTDB taxonomy): Bacteria > Planctomycetota > Phycisphaerae > Phycisphaerales > SM1A02 > VGXO01. The sequence continues at coordinate 4,096 of JAPOKA010000020.1, read as the reverse complement.
TTGGATCGTGCACGATCGTCGCGTAGAGCGCCGCGTAGGGCTGCGTCGCGAGGGCGATCTCGCGATGAAGCATGACATCGAAGACGGTGATTCCCGTGGGCACGCCCATCGGCCTGCCCAACGCGATCGGAGGCTCGCCGCTCGCCTGCCATCGCGATCCGATCGCGCGACTGACTTCGCCGAAGGCTGCCTGCAGCGGACCCTTCCGCTTCGGCGACCGGTCCGCGAAGTCGCAGAGCCATCGCGAGCCCGACTCGCTGCCGAGGAGTTCCGACCCGAACGCGCCCATCGAGGTGAACTCCGGCAGCAGCGGGCATCCTGAGTCGGCATCGAGCGAGCCGCCGCGAGACGCTTCGGAGGCTTTCGACGGGTCCCTAGTGGAGTGCGCAGACGCGTAGATGTTCCACGGCGGTCCGACGCGATGACGCCGCAGATCGTGGGAGAAGGCGAGCTGCACCAGATCGACCTGCGACGGATCGATCCGCGAGGGCGCGACCAGATACGCCGAGATCGACGCCTCGCGCGACACGCCCCAGATCAGCCGGGCCGCCTCGTACAGCTGGCGGCGGAGCCTCGCCTCCTTGTCGGCCTGCCCACGCGTGTTGAGGCGGCCCGAGGCGATCGAACGGATCGTCACCCGATCAAGCCCCCGCGAGTGCATGCGCTCATAGAGCGTCGCGAACGCCGCATCGGACGCCTCGACGAGGTCGCTCGGGCAGTCCGCATGGCGGAGTCCGCGGAGGACCTTCGACCATCCGGCCCGGCCCGGCAGCGCTCCAAGCGTCGCCGCGACATCGGCGACCGTCGCGATCCGGGTGCAGAACCAGCCGAGAGTCTTGTCGATGCCGAGCGCGTCGGCGCAGGACCGGCTGCTCAGCGCGACCCCTTCGGGCAGCACCTGCTCGATCGCCGCGCGAAGCGTTTGCCGCAGGTCGGCGGCGGCGCCATCGAGTTCGGTCAGGATCGGGCGGAAGTCGAACTGGGACTCGGTCATGGGGGCCGCGGGCAGCATCGGGAGTGCAATCGGACTCGGTGTCGCAGCAAGCGTGATCACCGCACCAGACGGTACCAACCGAACGGTACGCCGGAGACGCCTCCGGCCTCGCAAGCCGATCGGGTCCGGCGCCAAACCCGTTCTCAGCGGCGCCTGCGCAGGTCGATTGCGCCTGCGCAGGCGCGAATTCGAGATCGCGGCGTTGCCCCGGTGGGCGTTTGGAATCACCTTGAGCGCGATCGGGAGTTTGACCCGTCCCGGCGGAGTTCCGGCCACCTCATCAGCGTCCCGTCAGTCACCGCGTAGTTTCCCATCAAGGAGAGATCAATGTCCGTCATGAAAAGCACCGAACGATCAAGCACGACCACGAACGGCCATGTTGCAAGGCGGCTGATGTTGTCCACCGCCGCGTGCATCGGCCTGCTCGCCCCGGTCGCAACGGCGTCGGTCACATGGACCAACTACACCTCGACGAACGGGCTCGGGAGCACCGACACGCGCGACGTCTACGCGATCGGCAGCACGATCTACGCGGCGACCATCGGCGGCGTGAGCGTGTCGACCAACAACGGCACGAGCTGGACCAACTACACCACCGCCAATGGGCTCGGGAGCAACAACCTGCGCGGCGTCTACGCGATCGGCAGCACGATCTACGCGGCGACCTTCAGCGACGGCGTGAGCGTGTCGACCAACAACGGCACGAGCTGGACCAACTACACCACGACGAACGGGCTCGGGAGCAACGACACGCGCCGCGTCTACGCGATCGGCAGCACGATCTACGTGGCGACTTACGGCGGCGGCGTGAGCGTGTCGACCAACAACGGCACGAGCTGGACCAACTACACCACCGCCAATGGGCTCGGGAACAACAACGTGTACGACGTCTACGCGAGCGGCAGCACGATCTACGCGGGGACCGACGGCGGCGTGAGCGTGTCGACCAACAACGGCACGAGCTGGACCAACTACACCACGACGAACGGGCTCATTAACAACGCCACGTATGGCGTCTACGCGGTCGGCAGCACGATCTACGTGGGGGCCCAAGGCGGCCTGAGCATCGGGGTGACCGCCGGGGCCGTCCCTGGCTCCGGCCTCGCCGGCCTCGCGATGCTTGGTTTCGCGGGCGTCGCGCGTCGCCGCCGCTGACGGACCGCCGAGGTTGCTCGTTCGGGCGACCTCGCGACCGGCACCATCGCGCGTTCCACTCCACCGCCTCGGGCTTCCGCCCGGGGCGGTGTTGCGTTGGGACGGGGTCGTGTCGGGGTCCGCTATCTCCACTCGCACGGAGCCGACCTCGCAGGCGATCGCGGCCGAGTCGGCCCACCGAGAGTCATTCGACAGAAATGACCGTGCGTGTGCTTGTCACGCGAGTATCCGGTGCCAATTTATCGAGCAGTGGTTCGGGCTCATCGCGACGGCGACCCAAGCAGCTCCCGCCGGAGCCGAGTTGAGTCGATCACGCGCTCTGGCCGTCTCACCCCCGCGTTGTTTCTGAGATCAGGAGCGCTTTCGACATGACACGTACTTTGAGTCGGTGGAGTCCATCCGCCATCGTGCCGACCGCCGCACTCGCCGGCTCGCTTCTGGCCCCCGCAACCGTCTCCGCGGTGCCGTTGCAGTGGGCATCGTTCAGTGGTTCGAACACCGGCACCCTGAATGGAGTCGGATTCACCATCTCGAACATGGCATCGGCCTGCTGCAACGGGGGAACCGACGTGAGCACCATGGACTTGAGCGGTGCGACCTGGGGAAACTCCGGCAATCAGCAGGGTCGGATGTTCGATCAGAACTTCACCACCACCTTCACCATCACCTTCAATTCTGCAGTGAGCAACCTGCAGTTCTATCTCTACTACTTTCGCGGTGCCTCGGGCGGTGGTGGCTACAACTCCTACGACTTCGGCCAGTCGTTCAGCATCCTCTCCGGATTGGATGCGCCGATCACCCAGACCGGCACCACCCTCGACACCTCTTCGTCCATCTTCGCCAGCGGCGTCATCGCCTTCGCGAGCCCGATCACCAGCCTCACCGTGACCACCACCGGTACTGCCATCGGCGGGGACGCCGGGTTCACCATGGCCTCGGTGGCGGCTCCAGTGCCCGGTGGAGCGGGGCTGACGATGGTGGCGCTGGCCACGGTGTTCTCGGGTCGGCGGCGACGCTGATCCCGAACGTCGCCGGGCACGAATCCGGCGTTGCTCGCGGGTTCTGGCGCGACCCGGAACGCGGTTACCACTGCGTCGGCGCTCGCCAATGTGAACCTCGAGGCGAACTCTGGAACCGACGTCGGCAATACCGCCTTCTCGGGAACTTTTCCGTCGACCTCGAAGTACCTGCTGTTCAACTTCATAGTCGGCGGTAGCACCTACTCCGGCTGGATCGAGATCCTCGCGACGACCACCGGGGTCACCGGGAGTGGGCCTTACTTCAGCGGCGACTCCGCCACGCTCGGACGCTCGCGTACGACACCTTGGGCACGGCGATCACCGATGGTCAGATCATTCCGACCGCCGTCCCCGGCGGCTCCGGCCTCGCCGGCCTCGCGATGCTTGGTTTCGCGGGCGTCGCGCGTCGCCGCCGCTGATTCGGTCGGTCAGGTTCGCGCGAGGGCGGCGGGATCGACCGATACCATTCCGCCCATGAGAAGCTCCCTCAGCGAGTCCGCGATCCGCTCGGTCCGCGAAGCGGTCGATCACGCCGGCCGCACCATCGCCCAGCGCTACCCGGGCGACTCCTCTCGACACCAGCCGGTCCACACCGTCTACGGGGGCGCCCACCTCTTTCGCCCCGACACCGTGCGCAAGCTCGGCGACCTCGCCCTGCGCTCCCTCGAGGAGCACGCGCCCGACCCCCAGGCCTTCGGCGCCGCCCTCGGCCTGCCCGACGATGAGCGGTTTCGCGAAACGATCCACGAGCGGGTCCGGGCCAAGCTTCAAGCCGATCCCGTCGAGGACTTTCGCATCGACTTCGAAGACGGCTACGGCCATCGCCCCGACGCGGACGAGGACGCGGTCGCGGTGGCCGCTGCTGCGGCCGTCGCCCGCGGAATGTCCGACGACACGCTCTCGCCGTTCATCGGCATTCGCGTCAAGA
>JAPOKA010000204.1 GCA_029977865.1 bacterium | reverse complement strand
GGCGTCCGTCTCCGCCGCGCGCGACGCCAGCGCGTCGGCGACGGCGGCGCGGATCTCGGCGTCCGCCGCTTCGCGGGGCACGGCGGCGGCCCTAAACGCCTCGAGCTCCGCCTGAGCCTTCGCCGCCGCCGCGCGGTGCGTCCGCGCCTCGGACTCGAACCGAGCGCGGGCATCAGCCTCCGAAGCCGCCAGGCGCTCCGCGGCTTCGAGGCGAGCCTCCGCCTCCGCCTCCGCCTCCGCCGCACACGCCTCCCTCGCCCGCTCCGCGGCGATCTTCTCCCGCTCGAGCGTCGCGGCGAGAAGAGAAGCTTCTTCCACAGCCTTCGTCTCAGCCTCAAGAGCCTCGAGCCGCCTGGCGTTCTCGGCATCGGCTCGCGCCTTCTCTTCCTCAGCCTTCTCCGCCTCGAGCCGCGCCGAAACGTCGGCGGCTTCGTTTCGCGCCGCGGAGAGCTCGGCGTTTAACAAACGCAGACTCTTCGTCGACTCCGCCTCTCGCGCCCGCAACGCGTCAATCTCCTTGGTCTT
>JAPOKA010000203.1 GCA_029977865.1 bacterium | reverse complement strand
AAGCTTGTTGTGACGGCTGCGAGCGGCAACACCGCCATCGCTGGCACGCTGTCGGCTGTGTCTGACTTCAAGGTGGGCACGACCGGCTCAGAGAAGTTCACGGTGACTGCCGGGAGCGGCAACACCGCCATCTCCGGCACGCTCGATGTCGCCGATGATTTCGACGTGAACAGCGGCAAGCTTGTGGTGACGGCTGCGAGCGGCAACACCGCCATCGCTGGCACGCTGTCGGCTGTGTCTGACTTCAAGGTGGGGGCAACGAGTGCGGAGAAGTTCACCGTGACTGCCGGGAGCGGCAACACCGATATCAAGGGCACGCTGTTGGTGGACTCGGACGTGAAGTTCGGGCCGAGCACGGGGAGGACGTTCCAGGTGACGGCTGCGAGCGGCAACACCGCCATCTCTGGCACGCTGGGCGTCACGGGGGCGGCGACGCTGTCGAGCACGCTTGGTGTGGTGGGCAACTTTGATGTCGGCGCAAGTGGTGCGCGCACGTTTGAGGTGACGGCGACTGACGGGTCGCTTGAC
>JAPOKA010000202.1 GCA_029977865.1 bacterium | reverse complement strand
CGGTCGAAGAACCAGCCCGGCTCGTGCCCTATGTGGAAGACATCCTTCGTGAGCGCGCCCGGGGGCACGAGGTTCAGCAGGTCCACCAGCGGCATGGCCGCGAACGCCGAGGCCACCCCCGGCGCCGCGAGCGCCTCCGCGAACTCAGACGCCTGCTCGTCCGAAAACCCGAGCGTTATGAGCGCGTCGCGCGTCGAAGCCTTTGCCTGTGTGGCGTTCGGCGCCTCCGCCGCGCGCGCCGCCGCGAGCGCCGTCGCGCCGCCGTCGGCTTCGCCGCCGCACCAATCGCAAACCGCATCCGCCGCCGCGCCGAGAAGCGCGAGCGCGCGACGCGACCGCTCGTCCCCGCCCTGGCGCGCGTCCACGAACGCGCTCGTCGTCCCGCTGAGCCGCGATAACGCCCTCGTCGGCCTTCTCGTCGGCGAGATGCCGGAGGGGGGCGGGTGGAAGCGTAGGGTGAGCGCGCGCACGCGCGCCAAACGCGCCAAGGAGGGCAGCATCGGGTTCGAGTCCGAGCCCGAGGTGGAGGT
>JAPOKA010000201.1 GCA_029977865.1 bacterium | reverse complement strand
CACGAACTCCGCCAACCTTCGGTCCTGCGTCTCGGTCGACCCGGAGGACGAGCGCGAGGTTCGAGTCGGCGACGATGCGCGCGTGCCTCGACGTGTGCGGTCGGGGACGGAAACGACCGCCGCTTCGCCGGCAGCTCGCGCGCGTCCCGATTGCGAAAACGAGCCGCGGCAGATAACAGCGGCGGAGACTCGGCCAGGTGGACACCGACCAAGCGGTAAGAAAGACGCTACGGGCGCGGCGCGCGCTCGGTTTCGCAGCGCGGAAGCGCCTTCGCTCGTCCGACGAGCCGAAAGAGCGCTTCGGCAAAGCGGAGACGCGCTCCCAGATTCTGATCGTTCTGTCGAAAGATCCGCTCGCGAGCCGACCGTCATCTAGCACGACCAAGGACCTCACGCAATCCTGATGCCCCGCGAGCATCGCCACTGCCGCGCCTGTGGCGACATCCCATATCTTGATAGACCCATCGAAAGACCCGCTAGCGAGGCGACCGTTCTTAAGCACTGCCACAACCAGCACGATGTTGCCATGCC
>JAPOKA010000200.1 GCA_029977865.1 bacterium | reverse complement strand
TGTCGTACCTAAACTTGGCATGCTTGATAGGCACGTTCACACATCCTTTCACCTTACCGGTCGCGTCCAGCTCGACCTCCGGCCTGACGTCGAGGAACACATAGCCCAGTTCGGAGAACAGAACCCTCGCCTCCTCGGCGGTCGCAATCATCTTGTCCGGGAACGCCTCCGTCACCTCGGCGATGAATTCCGGCACCTGGCGAACGAGCGAAGCGCGTAGCGCGAGTGAGAGAGAGTCGGGGCGCGCGAAGAGCGAGCGCGTGCCTGTCGAAGTACCAATACCAATACCCACCATGATCGGCGCGAGCCTGCGGTGCGAGGACCCCGAAGAAGACGGAGAGACGAGAAGAGTGAGGTGGAGTTCGTGTTCGAGTTCGAGTTCGAGTTCGGGCCGGGCCGGGCGGGCTCTAGTGAATCGAAATCGGGCCGGGCGCCGAACTCGAACTCGAGTTCGTGCCCGCGGAGGTCGCCTGCCGGGGCTGCGGCGCGCAGTCCGAGATCGCCTCACGGTTCTCGGTGGCCTGCCCGCGCTGCC
>JAPOKA010000199.1 GCA_029977865.1 bacterium | reverse complement strand
CTCCGAGTTTGATTAGCCTTTCACTCCGATCCACAGATCATCCCCTAAATTTTCAACTTTAGTGGGTTCGGTCCTCCATTTCATGTTACTGAAATTTCAACCTGTCCATGGATAGATCACCCGGTTTCGGGTCTAGCGCATGATACTGACTCGCCCTGTTCAGACTCGGTTTCCCTACGGCTCCGTATTTAACAATACTTAACCTAGCAGCATACGACTAACTCGCTGGCTCATTATGCAAAAGGCACGCCATCGTTCAGCAAGCTGAACTCTGACCGCTTGTAAACACACAGTTTCAGGTTCTATTTCACTATCCTCTCGGATTACTTTTCACCTTTCCCTCACGGTACTAGTTCACTATCGGTTACATGGGAGTATTTAGCCTTACCAAGTGGTCTTGGTAGATTCAAACAGAATTTCACGTGTTCCGTCCTACTCGGGAATTATTAAGACAAGATAAAATGTTTTCACATACAGGACTATCACCTTCTATGGTTAATCTTTCCAAATTATTTTGTTAACATTTTATTTTTTG
>JAPOKA010000198.1 GCA_029977865.1 bacterium | reverse complement strand
GTCGTCGTCGTCGCTCTGGTACCGCGCAAAGTGGCGGTCCAGCGGGCCGGTGGTCTTGGGCTTCTTCTGGTTCTTCTTGGCAAAGTAGGCGAAGAGCGTGCCGTCGCGCTTAAACTTGAACGGCGCGATCGCGTCTGCGATGTTCACGCCAGCGGCCCTCAGCTCGTCCAGGTCGGTGTCGAAGAAGGTCTTCAGCACGATGGGGAACGCAAGAGACCTGGTGAACTTATCACCAGGAGGCCGGTTCTGGACTGGCCGCA
>JAPOKA010000197.1 GCA_029977865.1 bacterium | reverse complement strand
CAGGCTTCCTCTTCGTCCGCGCTTCCCATATTTCCGCATTTGGCCTCCGCCTCCCTCAGAGCCTTTTCGGCGGCGTTGACTCGGTCCATGCGCGAGCGCGCCTCCTCGTACACCGTGAGCTGCGACCCGGACACCGCGGTCTGCTCGAAGTACCCCACGGAGAGCTCGCGCGAGATGGCCAGCGTGCCGTCCTGCAACGACCGCTTGCCCGCGATGCACTTCAACAGAGTGCTCTTGCCGCATCCGTTGCCGCCGACGAGCGCGACTTTCTGGCCGGGCATGATGAGCACGGAGGCGTTGCTCAGCAGGTCGACGTCGCCCACGGAGAGCATGGCGTCGGTAATCTTGATGGACGCGCCGCTCGTGTCGCCGTAGGGAATGGCGTTATCGCCGTCGTAGCCCAGGCCGCCGTAGTTCTCCGCGGAAGACGCGTTCGACTCGGCGGCGGTCGCGGCGACCTTCGATCCACCCGAACCGTCGACGTCACCACCGCCAACCGGCGGCTGCTGCGCCACCTTGCTTTTCAGCGCCGCGGAC
>JAPOKA010000001.1 GCA_029977865.1 bacterium | reverse complement strand
CGCGGCGCGAATCGATCGCGAGCCCATGAGTCGCGGGCGGCGGTTCGTCATCGTCGTCGGCCCTCCCGCCGTCTGAAGTAGGCGGCGATGGGATCGACGAAGTTCTCGCCGGTCTCGATGCGAATGGGATCGGCGCCGAGCCGGCGGAAGGAGTCGGTCTGCAGACCGCGGCGTGCCTCCGCGAGCGCAGCGAATCGCCGCCGCATGCGCGGGTCGGAGGTGTCGACCACCAGGCGATCGCCCCGCTCGGCATCGGTGAGTTCGACCAGACCGATGTCGGGCAACTCGCGCTCGCGACGGTCGTCGACCACGATGGGGATGAGGTCGTGTCGCTGCCGCAAGGCGCGGAAGGGGCGTTCCCATTCCTCGGCGATGAAGTCGCTGATCAGGAAGAGCACGCCGCTGCGGCGGAAGATGCGCCGCAACTCCTCGAGGGCGGCGGGTAGATCGGTGCCGGTTCCCTTGGGCTCGAGCGCCATCAGCTCGCGCACGATCCGGAGCACGTGGCGAGGCCCCTTGCGCGGCGGCACGAAGAGCTCGATGCGGTCGGTGAATGCCAGCAGCGCCACCTTGTCGTTGTTGCGAATCGCAGAGAACGCCAGGGTGCCGGCGATCTCCGCGACGAGTTCGCGCTTGAGTTCGCTGCGGCTGCCGAAGGCGAGCGAGCCGGAGAGGTCGACCGCGAGGATGACGGTGAGCTCGCGCTCCTCGCGAAAGAGCTTGACGTGGGGGTCGCCGAGGCGGGCGGAGACGTTCCAATCGATGGTGCGGACGTCGTCGCCGACCAGGTAGGGACGAACCTCCTCGAACTCCATCCCCCGGCCCTTGAAGGCGGAGTGGTACTGGCCCGCGAGCACGTCCGTCACGAGGCGGCTCGTGCGGATCTGGATGCGTCGGATGCGGCGGACGAGATCGGAGGAAAGCATGGTTGGGGCCGGTGGGAGTCGAGGTTGGAGGTCAGGGGACCGCCACGTGGTCGAGCAGCACCCGCACCAGATCGTCGGCGGACTTTTCCTCGGCCTCGGCCTCGTAGGAGAGGATCAGCCGGTGCCTGAGCACATCCGGCGCGATGTCCTTCACATCCTGCGGCACCACGTATCCGCGGCCCTCGAGGAAGGCCTTGGCCTTGGCGGCGATGGCGAGGCTGATCGTCGCCCGCGGCGAAGCGCCGTACTCGAGCAGGTTGCCGAGCGGGACCTTCGCGGCCTTGGGATCACGGGTCGCCACCACCAGGCTGACGATGTAGTCCTTGATGCGGTCGTCGATGAAGATGCGATCGACGAGGGCACGCGCCTCCGCGATGGCGGCGGGCTCCATCACCGGGCGGATCGCGTCTCCGGCGCCGGTGCGAGCCATGCGGTCGAGGATCGATCGCTCCTGGTTCGCGTTCGGATATCGCACCACGAGCTTCAGCATGAAGCGATCGACCTGCGCTTCGGGCAGCGGATAGGTTCCTTCCTGCTCGACCGGGTTCTGGGTGGCGAGCACCAGGAACGGCTGCGGCAGAGGAAAGGTCTCGTTGCCGATGGTGACCTGCCGCTCCTGCATCGCCTCGAGCAGGGCGCTCTGCACCTTGGCCGGGGCGCGATTGATCTCGTCGGCGAGCACGATGTTCGAGAAGATCGGCCCCTTCTTGACGGTGAAGTCGCCTTGGCCCGGTCGGTAGACCAGCGTGCCCACGAGGTCTGCCGGCAGCAGGTCGGGGGTGAACTGGATCCGCTGGAACTGGGTGTGGATGCCCGCGGCGAGGCAGGCGACCGCGGTGGTCTTGGCGAGACCCGGCACGCCTTCGATCAGGATGTGCCCGTTGGCGAGCATGCCGATCACCAGGCCATCGAGCAGTTCCTCCTGCCCGACGATCACCCGGTGCATCTCCTGCTGCAGCAGTCGGAATGGACGGCTGTGGACCTCGACCTGTCGTTCGAGTTCGCCGATCTCGGCGGCGGTCATGGCCGAGGAGGGCTTGGGGGCGGGTTGGCTGGGTGCGAAGGTGCTCATGCGGACACGCGTTCCTGAGTTGGCGGCACAGGTCGCCGCGGGGCGGGCCCTGCCGGCAGCACGCCGACGCGGACCCGATGGGTCAAGTTCAACCACCCGAAACCGAAGTGGTTCCGGCGGTTCCGGGCGCTACGGCGCACGGTTGGCGGAGGTTCGGAGGCTCCGGACCCCGTCCGGCCGGGAGCGCTCGCTTGGTGGGATTATGCGGCGACTGGGCGATCGCCTCAACGCGATTCGGAGCACCGTCGGGCAGCCTCGCTGCCGCCGTAGCATGCCCGGATGCCGTCGACCAATCATCCTCTTCCGTTGGTGGTCGCGGGTATCCCCGCGAAAAACCTCTCGCTCCTGCACCGGGTCCGCTTTCCGGTCGGCGATCCGACGGCGCTCTTGGAGACCTCGGCCGGCGACGGCCGCGTGCGGCGGACATTCCTCGTCCGGGACATCGAGCTCGAACGGGCTCGCCGGGACGCTCGGGTGGACGAGGCGTTCAGTCCCGGTGAGTTCGAGCCCGAGGGTGGCCTTTCCGGCGACCGCGAGACTGCCACCGCTCAAGCATTCGCCGAACTGCTGCGGCGTCGGGGCATCGCCGCGGTGCGGGGCGATCGGACCCTTCCGCTCGTCTTCGCCGACCACCTCCGCCGGGCGGGAATCGCGGTCGAGTACGACCCCGCTGCGGGGGTCTCCGAACGCCGCTCCAAGGACGAGCAGGAGATCGCGGCGCTCAGGGAGGCCCAGCGTGCCACCGAAGTGGCGATGGAGTTGGCCTGCCGGACCGTCGCCCGCGCCGAGGCGAGCTCAGACGGATCACTCCGTCACGAGGGCTCGCCGCTCAGCTCGGAGCGGTTGCGGACGTTGATCGACGCAACCCTCCTCGAACTCGGCTTCGAGAATCCCACCAGCATCGTGGCCGGAGGGATTCATGGCGGAGACTGCCACGATCACGGCCACGGCCAGCTTCGGACCAGCGAGCCGGTGATCATCGACATCTTCCCGCGTTCGAAGTCGAGCCTCTACAACGGCGACTGCACCCGCACCGTCGTGCATGGCGAGGTGCCGGAGACGATCGCTCGCATGCACGCCGCAGTGGTCGACGCGAAGCGGGCTGCGACGGCGGCCACCCGCGCTGGCGTGACCGGAGAATCGGTGCACCGCGCGACGCTCGGCGAGATCCATCGCCACGGTTTCGACTCTGGTGCAATGCCGTCGGCGGAGGACCCGCGAAGCGAAGCGTGGATTGGCATGGTCCACGGCACCGGCCACGGGATCGGGCTCGAGGTGCACGAGCCGCCGCTTCTCGACTTCAAGGGACCCACGCTCGTCGTCGGCGATGCGCTCACCATCGAGCCGGGGCTCTATGGCCGCCATGTCGGCGGCGTGCGGGTCGAGGACCTCGTGATCGTGACCGATACCGGCTGCGAGAACCTCAACACGCTTGCCGAGGGACTCGACTGGCGGTAGGCGACAGCGCCTGCCCAATCGAAGGGCGGTTCATTGATTTCGGCGGACGCATGTGTCGATAAGCCCCGGTCACGGCAATCAGGGGCGCGCGGGTGGTCTTCACTGAACCATTCTTCTTGTTCGTGTTTCTGCCGTGCACGCTGCTCGCGTACTGGGCCGTGCCTTCAACGTGGCGGAACTCGACGCTTCTGATCGCAAGCATCGCCTTCTACGCCATTGGTCAGCAAAGCGATGTCCTGGTGCTCCTTGCCAGCATCATGGTCAACGCGGCAGCTGGATTCGTCCTCGCCACGAGCGGCTCGCCCGTCGCCCGATCCGCGGCCGTCATCGTCGGGGTCGTCGGCAATCTGGCCGTTCTGGCATGGTTCAAGTACTCGGGATTCCTGACGGCCAATCTGGACGCGGTGATTGGGGAGTTCGGGTGGGGAGGACTTGCGATACCAGCCGTTGCACTCCCGGTTGGAATCTCATTCTTCACCTTTCAGGCGATCTCATATCTCATCGACGTGAAGCGCGGTGATGCAAAATCGGCAAGGAATCCGTTCGATCTGGCACTCTACATCGCGCTCTTTCCGCAACTGGTTGCCGGGCCGATCGTACGTTTTGCGACGATCGCGGAACAGATTCGCGGCCGGCAGATCGGGCCCGAGGATGTGGAGTACGGGGCCCGACGATTCATCGTTGGCTTGGCCAAGAAGGTACTTGTCGCCAACGCGGTCGCAGGATCCGTGGATCAGATCTTCGGGCTCCCGCCTGAACAACTCTCACCGTCTTTGGTGTGGACGGCAAGTCTTCTCTACACCATTCAAATCTACTTCGACTTCTCCGGCTACAGCGACATGGCGATCGGCTTGGGGCGTATCTTCGGATTTCGGTTCGATGAGAACTTCAACTATCCGTACATCAGCCGGTCGATCACGGAGTTTTGGCGTCGCTGGCACATCTCGCTGTCGACATGGTTTCGTGACTACCTCTACATTCCACTGGGCGGAAATCGCCGCGGAGCCGTTAGGACCTACATCAACCTCGCGATCGTGTTCCTTCTTTGCGGTCTTTGGCACGGCGCCAGTTGGTTGTTTGTCGCCTGGGGTGCCTATCAAGGCTTGTTTCTGATCATCGAGCGACTGGGGTTGCAAAGCACTCTCGGACGAGCCCCGAGGTTCATCCAGCACGCTTACGCCATGGTGGTGGTGGTAGTGGGTTGGACGATCTTCCGCGTGGCGACTGGACCGAATCACTCCGAGGACGCCTTGTCGCTGCTGGCGATCTGTCTGAAGTCGATGTTGGGCTTGCAGGACGGGAGCAGCGATCGCGCGGTGATCGAGTTCTTGGAGCCGATGACCTTGATTGCTGTGTTCTGTGGAGTCATCGGCTCATTGCCGGTGGTGCCATGGTGCATCGAGATCGCCGAGAGGAATCCTGGACCGATTCGGTTCGCTCTCCGGTCGGCGGCAGTGCTCTCATGTGTCGTACTCCTGGTCCTTTCAATAATGTCTGTGACATCAGGGGCCTACAACCCCTTCATCTACTTCCAGTTCTGACGAAATGGAGCAGTCTCCGTGCGTGCCATCGGGTCCTTCACAGTCGTGCATCGCGCACCCGTCGCCGTCCTTGCGGCAGTAGTGCTGTTCGCCGGGTTCGCTGCATCGGCAACCTTGGGATTCCGCTCGCTCGGGCAGCAGGCACTCCGCTGGGCCGGCAACGGAGTCAATGCGCCAGCTCGATTCGCTTGGTTCTATCGGGATCGATTGAATGCACAGCTCGGTCCCTATACCGGGAGCTCGGCGATGTGGTTCCTGTTGTCGTGGGAACTGCTGCACCAGTCGCCGACCTCCAAAGTCGGAATTGGCAGTGGCGATTGGCTGTTTCTTCGCGGAGAAGGCGAGCGCGACGACATTCGAGGGCTGGTTCCCTGGACCGCCGATCGCGAGGCGGGGTGGATTCGGCGCCTTGGCGAGTGGTGCAGTGTCGCGCGAGAACACGGGCTGCCGCTGTTGATCGCGATTGCGCCGAACAAATCGACCATGCTATCGGAGCGCCTGCCGATCGGTGACGCTGTGTCGAGGGAGCGAACCTCCTACGGACGGCTGCTCGGTGCGCGGTCCAAGTGGTCTGACGAGATGCATGCCGCGATGCTCGATCTGCACAGCGTTCTCGCTGCCCGCGGACCGGAGTCGTGTTACTTCAGGTCGGACACGCACTGGAACTACAACGGTGCGGGCTGTGCTGCCGATGCGATCGCAGCTCGACTTCAGAGTCGCGGCCTTGCGTGCGAGCTCGGTCCAGGTCTGGCATTGCGGGAGCGTTTCGTCAATGGTGGAGACCTTGCAAGATTGCTCGGCACCGGCGGCGAGGTTGCGAGGAGGCTCGGAATCGGGGCTGGGTTCGGCGAGTTGGTACTGCTGCCTGAACGCGTAGGTGAGATTGAGTCCATCGAGGACTTGCAGGTCTTGCCGCCACCCCCAGCTGCGTCGCGGTCGCCCGAAGCGCCCCGCGTGCTGGTGGTCCACGACTCCTTCGGAATGATCGTGCGCGATCCTCTGTCGGCCCGGCTTCCCGGCTGCGTGTACGAAAGAACCGAACCGGCGAGCATGACCGGTGCACAGTTGTCGGAGCTCATCGATCGCGAGTCTCCCGATGCCATCGTGATTCTCTTTGTCGAGCGTCGATTGGCGGCCGAACCGTGAGGGGCTGTCGTCAAGCGATCGTTGCGGCAGTCGCGGGAGGTGCCTTGCTCCCCTCGAGTTGCGGTGACTCCAGGCCTGCATGGACTCCGCCTGGGTATCGGTGGGCGGTACATGAGGTGCGGCCCGGCGGGTTCGTGACGATCGCTTGGCCGCCCGCCTTGAGCGTCGAGGGAGTACGTCCGCTGGCGCTGTTGGTGCATGGTGGCGGATGGTCGGGAGGCAGGCCTGATGAAATGGTTCCGGTGGCGAATCTCGTTTCGGAGTTTGGTTACCAACCTGTCCTGGTCCAGTACGGTCGGCTGGGAGAGTTCGCGTCGCTTGATGCAGCGTTGGCTGACCTTCGAACGGCTTGGTCCTACGTCGTTGAACGAGCGGAGTCCATCGGCGGTGCCGCCGAGAACTCGATCGTGATCGGAGGATCGGCGGGCGGGCACCTCGCAACCTGGGCATTCGCAGCCCATGACGGTCCCACCTTCCGACCAAGCGCGGTCGTGCTTCTCTGCCCAGTGCTCGACACCAGCCCCCAAACGGGCTTCGGTGCGGAGCGACTTGGTGACGACTGGAGGCGTTGGTCGCTACGGCACAACCCGCCGAGACTGACCGTGCCAGTGCGGGTTCTCCACGGATCGGAGGACGAGGTGGTGTCTCCAGCCTCCACCGTGGCCGCCGTGGAGGCCCTGCGCGAAAAGGGGGGCGACGTCGAACTCACCACGGTCGACGGGTTGGCTCATGGTTTCTATGTTCGGTCAAGCGACCTAGGTCGAGTTCGACGGGATATCGAGGCGTGGTGTGGCTTGAGCAATCACCGCTGATCAACACAGTCGCACTCGACGCGGCACCTGCACTACGGTCGCCCATGCAGTTCAACGTCACGCTACGAATTCGCACCGGCAGCTAGTCGTCGCCTTCGTAGCCGGCGGGCACCGAGGGCGGCGGGGTGCGCAGCCCCTTGGCGGCCGCCTCGCGGCAGAGCTCCGCGAGTTCCTGGTGCAGCTTCTCGTGGTCGGGATGGCTCTCGAGGCAGTTGAGCAGGTGATCGATCCGCTTGATCAGGTCGAGTCCCGAGTCGAGGTTGGCGATGGCGTGGTCGCCGAGTTGTTCGAGGGCGCGGGCCATCCATGCCGAGGTCGGCGCGGACGGCTTCTTGGGCGGATCGATGCGGGCCCGGATCGTCACCGGTCCGATCGCGACCACCGGACATTCGTTCAGGCGGGTGATGGGCTCGCGGCAGACGACGGCCACCGGCACTTCCTGCTCGAGTGCGAGCAGCCGGAACCGCCGTGCGTCGGCGCCGACGAGTGGCGGCTCGACGAGGTGGACGCCGGGTGTGACGCGGGTCTGCTCGTTCGGCGCCTCCGCGACCACCTTGACCTTCTTGACCTCGAAGGCCTCGGCGAGGCGTTGGCGGCGGGCTTCCTGCAGCGGCAGCAGGATTCGCGCCATCGCCTCGAACTCGTCTTCGCTGCGAGCCATCGAGAGGGCCTTGGCGGCGAGGCGCTCCGCCTCGAACCACGCGCGGCGGCGAAGCGACGCCTCGGCACGCTCCATGAGATCCGCGACACTTTCGGTTCGGGCCTTGGACATGTCCGCGAATGATGACCGCGAGTGAGATTCCCGGCAAGTGCAGCGGTCAGCGGTCGTCGGCGTCGACGAGCATGAAGCGGATCCTCGCCTCCGCCGCGACCTTGTCGCCGACGAGCGCGCGGGCCTGCACGTCGCCGGTCCGGGCGGTTCCGCGAATCGCCTCGACCTCGAGCAGCACCTGATCGCCAGGCACCACCGGACGTCGCAGTTTCACGCGATCGAGGCTGAGCAGGACCGCGATCTTGCCGGTGTGTTCGAGCTTCCGCGAGAGCAGCAGGCCGCCCATCTGGGCCATTGCCTCGACCAGAAGCACTCCCGGCATGATCGGCGTGCCGGGATAGTGGCCCTCGAAGAAGGGTTCGTTGATGGTGACGTTCTTGAGGCCCACCGCGCGGCGGTCGCCGTCGGCCTCGATGACGCGATCGACCAGCAGCATCGGGTAGCGGTGCGGCATCAGCCGCAGGATCGCGCGGGCATCCATGACCGCCTCGGAGACGGTCAGGGCGGTGCGCTCCTCCGCGAGCATCTGTTCGCGCAGCCGGACCGCGAGCATGCGGTTGAGGGCATGTCCCGAGCGGGTGGCCACGATGCTGCCCTGCAGGGGCCGGCCCACCAGGCTCAGATCGCCGAGCACGTCGAGCACCTTGTGCCGCACGGGCTCGTCGGCGAATCGGAAGGCGTTCTCGATGGGGCCGGAGGGCCCGATCACCAGGACGTCTCGCGGCGAGAGGTGGGTTCCGAGACCCTGTGCCTGCAGCGATTCGGCCTCCTCCTGCAGGCTGAACGTGCGGGCCGGCGCGATGTCGCGGCGGTAGTCGAGCTGGCAGGGATCGAAGCTGATCGTCTGGCGGCCGATGCGATCGGAATGCTCGCCGTAGTCGAGTTCGTAGACGACCTTGAGCCCCGGCTGATCCGAGGGCAGCGCCGCGATCATGCTGCGGCCTTCCTCGATCACTACCGGCTCGCGGATGCAGAAGACTCGTCGCGGCGGTTCGAGGTCGGTGACGCCCGCATCGGTCACCGCATCGACATATGGCAGCGCCGAACCGTCGCCGCAGGGAAGTTCTGGGCCGGAGAGCCGGATCAGGGCGTTGTCGATGCCCAGGCCCGCAAGCGCCGAGAGGCAGTGCTCGACGGTGTCGATGCTGGCCTCACCCGACCGCAGCGCCGTCCGTCGCGAACGAGGAACCGCGTGGTCGACGGTGGCCGGAATCCGGACCGGAGGGTCGAGGTCGACTCGCTCGAAGGCGATGCCGGAGTCCGCCTCGGCGGGGAGGATCCTCGCTTCGGCCATGACGCCCGACAGGAGGCCGCGACCGCTCACCACCACCTCGGAGGCAAGGGTCCGCTGACGGGTCTCGACGGCGGGAGTGGTGGTGGTCTGCAGCACCGTCATGAGCCTCCGGGCTGCTGGCGAAGCTTCTTGACGAGGTCGGGGAGCTTTCGGACCGCGATCGCCTCGCGCATCGCCTGGGTCCGCTCCTGGGCGGGATAGCCGGCCCAGACCTCGCCGTCGGGAATGTCGTTCATCACGCCGCTCTTGGCGGCGATGCTCACGCCTCGGCCGATGGTGAGGTGGTCGGCGATCCCGGCGCCGCCGCCGATGCGGGTTCCGTCGCCGATCGTCACCGAGCCCGCGAGCCCGACGAGCCCGGAGATGGCGCACCCGCGGCCGATGCGGCAGTTGTGGGCGATCTGGCAGAGGTTGTCGATCTTGGAACCGGCACCGATCACCGTCGCTCCGAACTTGCCGCGGTCGATGCAGGTGTTGGCGCCGATCTCGACGTCGTCCTCGATCACCACGTTGCCGAGGTGCGGAATCTTCAGCATTCCGCGGCCGTCCGGCGCGGGCCGGTATCCGAACCCATCCGTTCCGACCGCCACGCCGCAGTGCAGGATCACCCGACGGCCGATCTCGCAACGCTCGCGGACGGTGACGCTCGCATGCAGCACGCTTGCTTCGCCCACCACCGAATCGCGGTAGAGGCGGACGCCCGCGACCAGGATCGCGTTGGCGGCCACGCGGCAGCCCGCCGCAACGCAGCACTGCGGACCGATCGCGGCGGACGGGTCGATCACCGCGGATGGATCGACCACCGCCGAGGGATGCACGCCGACCGGCGGCGACTCGGGAGCCGGCGCAAAGCGATCGAGGATGGCGATCATCGCCTGATCGGCGTCGTCGACGCGGATCACCGCCCGGTGGCGATCGCTGCCGTTGATGCCGGGGAGCTCGACGTGCCGGCTCACCAGTGCGGCGCCGGCCCGGGACTCCGGCCACGCCGCGGCCCACTCGGCGCTCGCGATGAAGGTGAGATCGGACTCGCCGGCGCGATCCACCGCCTCGAGACCGCGAACCGCGAGGTCGCCGGGTCCTTCGAGATCGCCGCCCACGAGCGCGGCGATCTGGGCAGAGGTGAGATCGGGCGGAAGGGTCATGGCGAGGCGATCAGCCTCCGGAGGCGGACTCGGTCATCGCATTCAGCTTGGCGACGACCTCGTCGGTGACATCGAAGGAACCGTTGGCGTAGAGAAAACGTCGGGAGGAGATCTGTTGCAGCATGCGAGCCGCGTCGGTGGGCTCGATGGTCGGGATGGAGTCGTCGACCATCACGTAGTCCCAGCCCCGCTCCTTGGAGAGTTCGGCGGCCGCGGTGCGAATCTGCAGGTAGATCTCCCGCATCGCCTTGGCCTGCTCGGCCTCGACCTTCATGCGGCCGAACGCCTCGAAGGCGCGAAACTCCGCGATCGCCTCCTCGATCCGCTTGGCCACCTCGAGTTGGGCGGGCGAGCCGGGCTGGAAGCTCTCGAGCTCCTCCTGCAGTTCCTCGATGCCGTTACGCATGGTGTTGCGGCGCGACTCGAGGTCGGCGGAAATCGCCTTGAGCTTGGCCTCGGTGCGAGCCTGGAGGTCGATGGTGTTGAAGACCCGCTCGAGATCGACGGTGGCCACCACCGCGGGACGCTGGGGCGCGAGTGCCGCGAAGGCGAGCAGGGCCGCGCCGAGCAGGAGGCCTCCGGTGGCAAACGGAAGTCGGCGCGAGGTCGGTTGGGCGGAAGCGAGTGGCATGGCGTGGATCCGAGTCGTGAAAGGTCAGGGGCGAATGGCGCGGGAGTTGTTCATCCGCACCACCAGCTGCTCGGTGATGTCGGTGGAGTTGGCGGCGAAGAGCAGCCGGCGGGCCTCGATCTGGATCTTGACCTGCTGCTCCTGGCTCATGTCGAGCTCGCGGGAGACGTTGATCGGTCCGAGGCTGTCGTTCACCAGCACCACCTCGAATCCCTCGGCTTCGGCGAGGCGAGCGGCCTCGTCGCGAACGGCGCGGTAGAGGGTCTGCCAGCGCAGGCTCTTCTCGCGATCGAGTTCGAGCTGCTTGAGTCGGCCCCACTCCTCGAAGCGGAGCCGGGCCAGCGCCAACTCCTCGCGGCGGGTTGCGATCTCGTCGGCATCGCTGACGCTCTCGAGTTCCTTGAATCGCTGCTCGAGGGTCTGCTGACGGGATTGGAACTCCGAGGCGATCGACTGCTGCAACGCGGTCAGCCGCATCTCCCAGTCGGCGTTCTCGGCGAGGCGATCGAACACCTTGCCGAGATCGACGGTGGCGATGCGGCCGGGGGCGGCGGCGTTGGGCTCGCGGGCTTCGAGGGGCCGGAGTGCCGCGATCGCGACGATGGCTCCGGCGGCAAGCAGAAGGAGCACACGGTGGGAGGAGGTCGGGTTGGCCATCGGCGGATCTCCGAGGTCTTCGGCATGGGGACGCGCCGGTGGCGCGAAGAGTCGATTGTAGTGCGGCAGCGGCGCCGAACCCGAGCCCCCCACGGCTTCAGAAGGGGAGTTCTGCGGAGAAGCTGAAGACCTCGGTCAAATCCTCCTCCTGTTTGAGGATGGGGAAGCCGAAGTCGAAGGCGATCGGAGCCGGACCAAGGGCCTGGAGGTAGAGCCGGAACCCCACCCCGACCGAGACGCGGTACTGGTTGAATCCAGGATTCGCCTGCACGGTGCCGCTGTCGAGGAAGAGCACCCCCGCGACGAAGGTGTCGACGATGGGCACTTCGTACTGAGCCCCAGCGAAGAACAGCCAGTCGCCACCGATCGGCTCGTTGATCGGGGTGTTGGGTGCGGCGATCGACCCGGTCGCCTTGGGGCTGATGGTCCGGAACTGGAAGCCGCGGAAGCTGCGTCCGCCGAGATAGAACTTCTCGTAGACCGGGGCGTCGCCGCCGAAGATCCAACCCGACTCGGTACTGAGCCGCAAGGTGGTCTTGCGGCCGAGGTAGTCCTCGTCGAGGGTGAAGAACGAGGTCACGCCAGCGGTGGCGGTGGCGAACGAGGCGTCGTCCGAGCCGAAGGCCTGCCGCAGCCCGAGTTCGATGCGGGCTCCGCGGGTCGGGCGCTGGAAGTCGTCGACGGTGGTGCGGACGAGGTTGACGCCCACGGTGGGCAAGGTGGTGGGGCCCCGGTCGTCGTAGACCTCGATGGGAGTGCTGGGATCGAAGTTGTCGAGGCTGATCCGCTGCCATCCGAGCACCAGCCCGATGTTCCAGCGGTCGCCGAGTCGGCGCCCGAAGCCGAGGCTCGTCCCGTAGCGGTTCTCGCTGTACTCCGGGAAGATTCGATTGCGATAGAGCGCGTCGACATTGAACGAGATCTCGGAGTCGAAGATGTGCGGGTCGCCGAAGGCGATCGAGTAGTTGCTGACCTCGGTGCCGGGGGTGAGGGCGAGGTTGAAGGTCTGCCCGGCGCCTCGGAAGGCTCGCCCCTGCACGAACTCCGAGAACGACATCGGGGCGTCGGCGATGTCGAAGTTGCGCTGCGTGAGCGAGATCTCACCGAAGATGCCGCTGTCGGAGCCGAGGCCCACGCCGAAGTTGATGCTGCCGGTGTCCTTTTCCTTCACCTCGATCAGCAGATCCCGCACGCCCGGCGACCCCGGCTGCGGTTCCTGAATGGTGGCGCGGACGTCGTTGAAGAGGTTGGTCTGGCGGATCCGCGCCTCGGCAAGTTCGAGCTCACGGGCGTCGAGGGGCCGGCCCGGCCGGATGCGGATGAGCCGCCGGATCACCTTGTCCTTGGTGAGCAGATTCCCCTGCACCAGCACCAGTCCGGTGACCGCTCGCTCGCCCTCAAAGACGTTGAGCAGCAGATCGACCTCGGCCGACTCGCCGGTGCGGACGAAACTCTCCGAGACGTTGGCGTCCACGTAGCCGAGAGCGAGATAGGCGTTTCGAACCGTCTCGACCGTCCGCCGCACCTGCACGGCGCGAAAGACCTCGCCGGGCTGCAGCTCGACCAACGAGACGATCTCCTCCGGCGAGAGAATCCGCAGGGGCAGAGGTCCGCCCGGCCCCACGCCCTGCACCATGACCCGGCGGAGGCGGTAGCGGCGGCCCTCGGAGACGATGAAGGTGACCTTGGCCTCGCGGTTGCTGGGGCTCAGCTGCACGCGGTAGTCGGTGCGGACATCGACGTAGCCCTGATCGCGGTAGTAGCGGTCGACGCTCGCGGCATCGTCGACGAGGCGATCGAGGTCGAGCAGTCCCTTGTCGAAGAGGAAGAAGGACTCCGAGGTCTTGACCTGGGCCGCAAGGCGACGGGCAGGGAAGGCCTCGTTGCCGACGAACTCGACCTCCTTCACCTTGACCCGCGGTCCCTCGAGCACTCGCAGGATCAGGATGCCGGTGTCGCGCAGCCGACTCTCGTCGACGGTGACTTCGACGAGGTAGTGGCCCTTCTTCTTATAGAGCTCCTTGATGCGGAAGACCGCCTGCTCAAGCAGGAAGTCGTCGCGGGGGCCGCCTGCATAGAGCGGAATGACCGCCCTGAGCTCCTGGTCGGAGATGAGCTTGTTTCCCACCACCTGCAGGTCGAGGATGAGGGCCTGCTCGACGAGCCGGTAGGTGACGCGAACGCTCCCATCGGGAAGGATCTCGGCGTTGGCGACGACCGAGGCGAAGTGGCCGAGCCGGTAGAGCGTGGCGACGTCGTCGCGGATGGTGCGGGGGTCGTAGGGCTGGCCCGCGGCGACGCGAATGTTGTTGAGGATCTCCTGGCGGGTGATGCGGTCGAGTCCCTCGATGCGCACCTCGCCGATGGGGCGGTCGAGCAGAGCTTCGTTCTCGAGATCGCCGACCTGCTGTCCGAACGCCCCCGAGGTCGCAGTCCAGCACGCCGTGACCATGGCAAGGCCGAGCAGCCAGCTGGCGAGCCGGCGAACACGACCCGACGCGGCTGCTCGGTCGCGGCGGCGAGCACACCGCCGCTCTCCGCCCACGCCCGCGGGGACGCTGACGCATCCCGAAGCGATTTGGAGCGATGGCGGCATGCGAGGGTGGAGGGTATCGGTGCCTCGAATCGCTCACAAGGCGGCCGCCGACGCAGGCTCGCCCTTCGGGGCGGTGGTGAACCGGCTCGGTACCCTGTCGCCATGCGGGTTCGCGGCGTCATGGTTCCGGTGTCGATCGTGCTGGCCGCCCTGTCGAGCGCGAGCCGGTCGGTCTGCGCTCAGGCGGCGGCGGCACCGCCGTCGGAAGGCGTCCGCAGCCTCGCCGAGCGGGCGGTCACGATGGCGGTTCCGGCGGAGCTTTCGCTCGCCGACCTCGAGTCGGTTCTGCGGCAGGCCACGCAGGAACGCGGGTCCGTGCTCGAGTTGGAGGCGATCGTGCCGGGTCCGCTCCGTGAAGCAGCGCTGGACGCCGCGGCTCCGCGGTGGCAGGAGTGGGCGCGGGTGGGCAAGCCGGCGCTCGTCGAGCGGCTAGAGCGCGAACTCGGCGGCGACGGAGGAATGAACCGCGCCGCGGCGGTGGCGATCTTTCAGGCCCTCGAGTCGCTCTGGGCGACCGAGCAGCCGGTGTTCGAGACCCTTCGTGGCCAGGTCGAGCCTGCCGCCCGCCCGATCATCGATCGCGCCGAGTCGCTGCGGGCCGAAGCCTTCTGGGGCGGTCACTCCGAAGTCCTCGGGCCGCGGTTCGAGACCCTCGACCTTGAGACCACCATCCGCGGCTGTGCGGGCCTCGCGGGTCCGCTCGACGCCGCGACGGCGGCGTCGGTCGACTCGCTTCTCTCCGACTACAGGCGCGATCGGGTTCGGCTCCTGAAGTTGCAGCGTCGCTCGGTGCTCTCCTCGGCGGCGGAGTCCAACCGCATCGCCCTCGATGCCCAAGGCTGGGCGCTGGCGCGGCAGCGGGCCAACCCGGAGCAGCCGATCGAGCCCATGGAGGTGGTGGGGCTCGCGATGGCGGCGCAGCTGCTGCCGACGATGGAGGTCTGGCGGCAGCTCGGCGAACTGCAAATCGCGACCGCGGAATCGGTGGCGGCGATGCTCGGCCCGGTGCGGGGGTGGTGCGTCTACACCGCGATGTGGGATTCGCATCCGCAGCCGCTGACGACCGAGGACGCCACTCCGAGCGGCCAGCGGATCGCGGCGTGGATCGCAGCTCGACAGCAGGCGGGTGATGAGGCGGCGCTCGTTCGCGCCGAGGCGTGGATCTCCGCCGACGCTGCGCTGGTGTCCCGTTGGCTGAAGGAAGTGCTGAAGTCCAACATCGAGGCCTCGGCACGGATCCACACCGCGGTGTCGAGCCAGCCGATCGACTTCGACGCCCTCGCGGAACTTGTCGCGGAATCTCAGCGCGAGCCGCCGCTGCACATTCAACTTGCGAACGAGCGCCTGCGCTCGATCGATCGGCTCGTGGGTCCGCAGTAGGTTCGGGTCGAGCCGATCCCCACGGCAAGACGCCGATCGCGGCGATGAGCGGCCTCGAAGAACCAAGGATCAGGGAACTTCGCTTGCCGGCGTCGCGAGGGCGAGTTCCAGCGTCGCCAGCACCGCCTCGAGCCGATCGACCGCCGCCTCGAGGCGAGTCAGCCCCTCGAGACCGCGTTCGAGGTCACCGTCGGCCACAGGCTCTGCGAGGATCGGCATCGCGGTGGAGCCGTATCCGTTGGAGCGATCGGTGGCGATGGAGAGATTGCGGAACCACGGGCGATCGAAGAGTCCTCGCTCGTCCCACCAGGCCCGATCGATTCGAAGCAGATTCTCGTTGAGCGCCGCGAGGGTCGCTGCCGGCACCGAGTCGGGCGCTGCGGCGATCGCGTCGAGGGTCGCGTCAAGGACGGCAGCGCGGTCGGCGAGGACCTCGAGCCGCAGGGCCAGCGCCGCGGTCGGCGGGCCGAGCGACTCGAGCGCCGGGGGCGCCGCGATGGCACGAAGCTTGTCGGCTGCGTCGCGGGCGACCGCTTCGGTTCGCAGCGGCAGCAACGGCTCGAAGGCCAACAAGGTCGCGAGGTTGGCGGTGTAGCGAGCGACCATCAAGGCCGGTTCGTAGTCCTCGCCGACGATCGCGCGATACCAGGTGACGGTGTCGTAGTTGGAGTGGTACGCGGTGCCGGCGCTGCCGCCGCCGTGGATCGACGCGACCGGCATCGCGATGTGGCTCACGAACGCGACATGGTCGGAGCCTCCGCCGGAGGAGCCGGGAGCGAAGCCGCGGTCGCCCTCGGTGGCCTTGTCGAGAACGCTGTGGCCCTCGAGATCCCGAGCCGCCGGAGTCATCGCCGCGGCCTGCTTCGCCGCGGCCCGCAGGCTCGGGCTCGCAGCCATCGAGAAGTTCGGACCCATCGAAGCCATGTCGAGGTTGAGGTAGGCGACGCCGTTGCGGGCGAGGCGATCGCGTTCGCCCTCCACCCACTCGGTGCTGCCGATGATGCCGTACTCCTCGGCGCCCCATGCCGCGAAGACGAGGGTCCGCCGCGGGCGCACGCCGCGGCGCGCGAGTTCACCGAATCCCCGAGCCACCTCCATCAGCGCGATCGAGCCCGCGTGAGGATCGCAGGCGCCGAAGCCCCACGCATCGTGGTGGCATCCGATCACCACCAGTTCCTCGGGATGCTCCGAGCCCTCGATCACCGCGATCACGTTGGCGGTGTCCGCGAGGCGACGGTCCTGTTCAACCGCGAGTCGGATTCGCAGATCCTCGCCGCCTTCGACGCGATAGGGCAGTTCGAGTCCGCCCACCCAGGGCTTGCCATCGGGCAGCGACGCGACTTCGCGGCCGTTCATTCGCCGCATGATCTCCCGCGCCGCCGCGTATCCGATCGGCTGCACCGGAATGGTGAAGAGCCCAGCATCGTCGACCTCGAGCCGCTTCGCGTCTGCCAACGCCGGTTCGAAGGGCGTGAGTGGATCGCCCGGCTGCGCGAGGACGAGCACCGAGCCGCGCTGGATGCAGGCGTCGTTGGCCCAGCCGCCGCCCTGGGGCCACACGCTGCCGCGGGTCTCGCCGGAGTCCGCGGGGTCCGTATAGATGATCACCCCGACCGCGCCGTGGTGCTCCGCGTTGCGGACCTTGTAGCCCCTGAACATGCCGCCGTAGCGAACCAGCGCGATCTTGCCGGCGACGTCGACACCCCACTCCTTGAGCCGCGCGAAGTCGGACTCGAGCCCGTAGTTGGCGTAGACGATCTCGGCTTCTGCCTCCCCGGATCCGCCGAAGGCGTTCCAACCCCAGAGCAGATCGGGATGCGCGGTGGATGGATCTGCAAGCAGGTCCGGCTCGCCGACGGAAAGCGGCACCACGCCGCGGCGGCCGCCGGGGGCCGTCACCGGTCGTGTCGGAGCGGGCTCTTCGCCGACGATCTCGAGCCGCGCCGAGACCGGGTAGCAGAGGAGGGGCCGGAACCACCAGGGATCGCTCTCAAGACCCATCGCCTCGAACGCGGCGTCGATGCGCTCGATCGATCGATGGTCGGCTTCGGTGCCGGCGATCTGCGGCTCGAAGGCGAGGAGATCGTGCCAGGCCCGCAGGCGATCCGCCTCGATCATCGCGGCGGCGGGAGTCATCGCGAGGTTGGTGGTCGTCGAGGACGCGGGAGGCGCCTCGAGCGACTGGGCTTCGAGCGGAGAGACCATCGAGGCGAGCAGGATCGCGGCGGGCGCGGAACGACCGATCACGGTGGGCAGAGTCGCATGGTGCTGCATCGAACGATCTCCGGCGCGGCGTGCCGGCCGCTCGGGCGAGCATACGGTGGCGAGGTGCACCCGCGGTCCCGCACTTCGGTAGAGTCGCGGGAATCGCGTCCCTGCAGGAACCACCACCCATGAAGCTCCTCGTCCTCGGCGGCACCGGATTCCTCGGCCCGCACCAGATCGATCAAGCCGAGGCCCGCGAGTGGGAGATCACCATCTTCAATCGCGGCAAGACCCCGGTTCGAATGTTCCAGGACGACTTCGACAAGGTGAAGCGGCTCTACGGCGACCGCGATCCCGACAAGGGCGAGGGATTGAAGTCGATCGCGGAGGCGATTGCAGCGGGCGAGCGCTGGGACGCGGTGATCGACAACTCGGGCTACGTGCCGCGGGTGGCGAAGGCCTCCGCCGAACTGCTCAAGGACGCCTGCCGGCAGTACCTCTTCGTCTCGACCATCTCGGTCTACGCGAGCAACGCCGAGGCGGACGCGGACGAGTCCGCCGCGGTCGAGACCCTCGAGGATCCCGCCACCGAGGAAGTCGCTCGCTACTACGGGCCGCTCAAGGCCGCTTGCGAGCGCGAGGTGCAGTCGGTCTACGGCGATCGCGCGACCATCGTTCGGCCGGGGCTCATCGTGGGACCGGGCGATCCCACCGACCGCTTCACCTACTGGCCGGTGCGATGCCACCGCGGCGGACGGGTGCTGATTCCCGCGGCGAGTCCCCGCACCCAGTTCGTCGATGTGCGCGACCTGGCGGCATTCACGATCAACTGCGTCGAGCAAGGCCACGGGGGGGTCTACAACGCCACCGGCCCGCGCGGCCCGCTCTACTTCCGCGAGATGCTCGACGGCTGCAAGGCGGTGGTCTCGACGCCGGTCGAATTCGTCGAAGCCTCCGACGAGTTTCTCCAGGAGCACGGGGTGGGAGCGTGGATGGGCGCGAACTCGATGGCGATGTTCATTCCTCCCGGTCCGGAGTACGCAGGCTTCTCGAGCCGCTCCAACACCGCCGCCATCGAACACGGGCTGACCTTCCGTCCGCTTGCCGAGACCGCCAAGGCCACCCTCGACTGGTTCCTCGCCTCGCCGCGGGCCGGCGAGCCGATGGGAACGCGGGCGGGCCTGACCCCGGAGAAGGAGTCGGAACTGCTCGCGCTGCTGGCGACGCCCTGAGCTCGTTGCGGCGAGGCAGGGCTCGTCTGAACGTCGCCGCGAGCGCAGCATCGAGGTGCGGAACACCACGGTGTTGGGCACGGAAACCGGCATCGACGAATCGGAGACCTCGAACGCGAGCAGCCTGCGACCCTACGCGCTTCGCCTCCAGCGCGTTGGCATGGACTCGCTGCAGGCATCCGAGCGATCCCGGGACGTCATGCGGATCGAGGACCACTTCGGCAGCCTCCGCCGAATCGGCGCGATCAACATGGACGAGCACCGTCTTCGCGATGGTGCGGATGAACGGGTCCTCGAGATCGTCGGGGTTCCGGTGGATTCGCACCGACCGGCTCCGGCCTGGCTCCGGCGCTTCGCACCTCGTCAAGGGTCGGCCCGGCCCCGAAACGGATCAGGTCGACCGCGGATCTCCGGTCTGCACCCCCCAGAGCCGCGCGTACAGGCCTCGATGGGCGACCAGTTCCTCGTGGGTGCCGCGCTCCACCACTCGGCCGCCGTCGAGGACGTGGATCGAGTCGGCGTGCCGAACCGTCGAGAGCCGGTGGGCGATGACGATGGTGGTGCGATCGCGGCAGACCTTGGCGAGCGATCGCTGCATGGCCGCCTCGGTCTCGTTGTCGACGGCGCTGGTCGCCTCGTCGAGCACGAGGATCGGGGCATCCTTGAGGATCGCCCGCGCCATCGCGATGCGCTGCCGCTGCCCACCGGAGAGCTTCTGTCCTCGCTCGCCGACCACGGTGTCGTAGCCCTGCGGGAGCCCTTCGATGAAGGCATGCGCTTCCGCGAGCCTCGCGGCCTCGATCACGCGGTCGAGGCCGGCGCCTTCGTCTCCTCCGTAGGCGATGTTCTCCCGCACCGTGCCGTCGAAGAGGTAGACGTCCTGGCTCACCAGGGCGACGGCGCGACGGAGATCGGCGAGGCGAACTTCGCGGATGTCGACGCCGTCGATGGCGATGCGGCCGGCATCGGATCGAGCGCTCTCGTAGAGCCGCAAGAGCAGCTTCACCACGGTGCTCTTGCCCGCTCCGGTGGCACCGACGATGGCGGTGGTTCGCCCCGCGGGGCACTCGAGCTCGAGTCCGTCGAGGATTGCCGGCCCGTTGCCGTAGGCGAAGCGGATCTTTTCGAAGCGAAGCTCGCCGCGAATCGAGTCCCGCGGCAGTGGCCTGGGCCCGTCGACGATGTTCGGGGTCACGTCGATCAGGTCGAGGATCCGGCGGGTCGAGGCCATCGCCCGCTGATAGAGATCGAGCACCGCGCCGATGCGGGTGAACGGCCACAGCAATCGTTGGGTGAGGAAGACCAGGAGTCCGTAGGCACCCACCGCGAGAGTGCCGGCGAGGGCGAGCTGGCCGCCGTAGACGAGCGTCACCGTGAAGCCCACGAGAATCACGATGCGGATGAGCGGGCTGAAGGCGCTCGACAGGACGATGGCGCGACGATTGGCTTCCGCGTAGGCGAGGCTTTCTCGCTCGAGGCCGCGGCGCTCCTCGTCCTCCGCAGTGAAGCTCTTCACCGTGGCCATGCCGCCGAGGGTGTTGGAGAGTCGCGCGTTGAGGTCGCCGACCCGCGTCCGGACCTCGGCGTAGCGGGGCTCGAGTCGCCGCTGGAACCACAGCGAGCCGACGATCACCGCCGGCACCGGCAGCATCGCCCAGAACGCGATGGTGGGAGAGATGACGAAGAACGCCGTGGAGACCGCGAGGCCGGTCACCGCGAGCTGGATGAGATCGTTGGCGCCGCCGTCGAGGAAGCGTTCGAGCTGATTGACGTCGTCGGAGAGCACCGACATCAGCCGCCCGGTCGAGCGATCCTCGAACCAGCCCAGTTCGAGCCGTTCGACGTTGGTGAAGGCGTCCATGCGGGCTTGATGCTGGACGTCCTGGGCGACGCCGCGCCAGGCCACCCCGAGAAACCACTCGAAGAGGCTCTCGCCGGACCAGACCAGGAAGGTCGCGATGCCCAGGACCATGAGCTGGGATGCGGGATCGGGAAAGCCCCAGCGGGCGACCAGCGAGTCCTGCCGCTCGACCACCACGTCGATCGCGGCGCCGATGATGAACGGCGGAGCCAGATCGAGCAGTTTGTTGATCACCGAGCAGGCGATCGCCCACGCGATGCGGCCGCGAATGGGCCGG
Organism: bacterium; assembly: GCA_029977865.1. GTDB lineage: Bacteria > Planctomycetota > Phycisphaerae > Phycisphaerales > SM1A02 > VGXO01. The sequence goes on along the minus strand of JAPOKA010000001.1, from coordinate 101,287 downwards.
GCGTAGCGAAGCAGTCGCGGCAGCGGTCGATCGGGCACGCCGGTCAGTCTGTCAGCTCGTGGGTTCGAGGCACGTGGGAGGACCCGAGGCTCAGACGTCGAGGTTCTTGACCTCGAGCGCGTGCCGTTCGATGTAGCTGCGGCGACGCTCGACGTTCTCGCCCATCAAGGTCGAGAAGAGCGTCTCCGCCTCGCTCGCGGCATCCCAGGTCACCTTGAGGAGCGTCCTCGCGGCGGGATCCATGGTGGTCTCCCAGAGCTGCTCGGCTTCCATCTCGCCGAGACCCTTGAAGCGCTTGACCTCGATGCCGCGTCGGCCGATCTCGCCGAGAATGCGGACGATGCCGGGGACGTTGGCGACCTCGACCATCTCCTCCGCGACCGCCACCTCGCTCGCCTCGGTCGCGTCGCCGGCGGCGTCCTCGGTCGACTCGGCCAACTCGCCGGCTCGGGCCGCCTTGCGTCGCGCCTTCGCGTCGCGAACCATCCACGCATAGCGGGTCGGCAATCGCTCGCCGCTCACCGACTCCTCCTGCACGAGGGCGTAGTCGTCGATCGAGATCCGCTGCTTGGCGAGGGTCTCGAAGATCCGCTCGAGTTCGCGGTTCTCGTGGAGTTCGCGCAGCACGGCGCGCCGCGACGGATCGGCGGAGGGTTCGCCCACCGCCTCGATGGTCAGCTCCCGCGACGCCGCGAAGGCTCGCGCGTCCGCCTCCGACCAGAAGAGCCGGTCGCCCTCGGGATGGGTGAGGTGGTGGGTCGGGAGGTGTCCGGCGCCGGATGGATCGTGCCGCCGCTGCTCGAGCAGTTCGGCGAAGACCAGTCCGCGGCGACGCGAGACCGCGACCAGTTCGTCGAGCCGGTGCAGCGATCGCAGGATTCGCCGCAATTCATCGCCCTCGATGCGGTGGACGACCGCGCCGGCGTCGTCACGCACCGCGAGGCTCGAGTGCTTCAGAGCCAGGTCCGCGAGGGTGTCGGCCATCTGCTTGTCGCTCAGCACGTACTGATGCTGCTTGCCGCGGCTCACCATGTAGAGCGGAGGTTGGGCGATGTGGATCTTGCCCTGCCGGACCAGCTCGGGCATCTGCCGGAAGAAGAACGTCAGCAGCAGGGTGCGGATGTGCGAGCCGTCCACATCGGCGTCGGTCATGATGATGACCCGGCCGTAGCGGAGCTTGGCGATGTCGAAGTCCTCGCCGATGCCGCACTGGAGCGCCTGCACGAGCGTGCGGATCTCCTCGAAGCCGAGGACCTTGTCGAGGCGGGCCTTCTCGACGTTCAGCAGCTTGCCGCGCAGCGGCAGGATCGCCTGGGTGACGTGGTCGCGGCCGCCCTTGGCGGAGCCGCCTGCGGAGTCGCCCTCGACGATGAACATCTCGGTCTTCTCGACGTCGTTCGAGGAGCAGTCGGCGAGCTTGTGCGGCATGCCGCCGCCGTCCATCTCGCCCTTGCGGCGGATCAGTTCACGGGCCTTGCGGGCGGCCTCGCGGGCCTCGGCGGCAAGCACCGCCTTCTGGCAGATCCGCTTGGCATCGACGGGATGCTCCTCGAGCCAGCGACCGACGTGCTCGGCGATGCCGGCGGCGATGAAGGTCTCGACCTCGGGGTTGAGCAGCTTCTCCTTGGTCTGATTGTTGAACTGCGGATTGGGCAGCCGCACCGCGATCACCGCGGTCATGCCCTCGCGGAGGTCCTCGCCGGAGAGCGAGAGGTCCTTCACGAGGTTGTTCTTGCGAGCGTAGTGCCCGATCACCCGCGTCAACGCCGCCTTGAACCCTTGCAGGTGGGTGCCGCCATCGGGGTTGAAGATGTTGTTGCCGAAGGGCAGCAGGTTCTCGTTGGTGGCGTCGGTGTACTGGAACGCGACCTCTGCGGCGAGGCCGGTCTCCTCGTCGAGGCTCCGGTAGTGGATGCACGGGGAGACCACGTGCTTCACCGAAGTGAGGTGGGCAACGTAGGCGGCGACCCCGTCGGGATCGTGGAAGGTCTCCTCCCGTTGCTGACCTTCCGAGTCGACTCGCTCGTCGATGAAGCGAATGGTGACGCCGGGGTTGAGGTAGGCCAGTTCGCGCAACCGGTGTTCGAGGGTCTCGAAGCGGAACTCCGGATCGGGAAAGATCTCGGGGTCGGGGAGGAACGAGATTCGGGTGCCGGTCTTCGTGGGATCCGGGGCGGGACCGATCTCGTGGAGCGGCTCGGTGACCTCGCCCCGCGAGAAGCCAATTCGGTAGACGCGGCCATTCTTGGTCACCTCGACCACGGTCCATTCGGAGAGGGCGTTGACACACTTGATGCCCACCCCGTGCAGGCCGCCGGAGACCTTGTAGGCGTTGTCGCCGAACTTGCCGCCCGCGTGCAGCGCGGTGAGGATCACTTCGACCGCGGGACGGCCGTTGATCTGCGGATTCTCATGCTTCATCGGATCGACGGGCATGCCCCGGCCGTCGTCGACGACGCTGCAGGATCCGTCGACGCCGATCCGCACGACCACCTGGCTCGCGAAGCCCGCCATGACCTCGTCGATCGAGTTGTCGACGCACTCGTAGACGAGGTGGTGCAGGGCGTTGAGACCGGTGCCGCCGACGTACATGCCCGGCCGCTTGCGGATCGCCTCGAGCCCCTCGAGCACCTGGATGCTCTCGGAGGTGTAGGCGTCGCCGGAGGCCGGAGCGTCGGACTTGATGGGGTCGGTCATGCGGTGGTCGCGGGGAGTCGTGCGGGAAGCGTCAAGGTCCGAAAACCCCGCGAGCGCGAGGGATCGAAGCCGAAGCCGAAAGTCTACCCGCCACCGACCTTTCCGACCTGTTTCGAAGGCTCCGGAGCGACCCCATTTCGCGCCGGAATCAGCGACTCAAGAACCGCAGCGACTCGCCACGCGTGACACGCCTTGCACGGTGGCCCGAACCGGCGACCTGCCCCTCGGCGGGGCGACGCTGGACCCGGTCGGGTGGCCGCGCCGATACAGTCCCCCTCGAGTGCATCTGCGGTCGATCGACCGCTCGCGAGCGCCCCGTGACCAACCCCTCCGATCGAGACCTTCGGCCCCATCGGGAACTGGATTCCGCAGCGACCCCCGGCGACCCCGACCGTCGCGCGATTCTTGCTCGTCTGGCCATGGCGGCGGTCGGCTCCAGCCTGCTCGGCTCGATCGCGGCGTGCTCAAGCACCCCCACGCGGGCGAGTCGTCCCGACCCGGTCTGGCCGGAGGATCTGGCGTCGCTGCCGGGCCGGCGTCGCCCGGCGCCGCCCACGGTGGTCGCCCCCGACTCCGGTGGCATCGCCAACCTCGTCGGCCGCGAACAGTGGGCCAAGGGAAGCCCGGTTCCCGCGCTCATGAATCGCATGCTTCCGGTCAGCAGCATCACCGTCCATCACGACGGGCTGCCGCCGGTCACGCTCTCGAGCCGCGCGGCGGTCGCTGCTCGAATCGAGTTGATCCGAGTCGGCCATCGTTCCAAGGGCTGGGGTGACATCGGCTACCACTTCGTGGTCGATCCCCAGGGTTCGGTCTGGCAAGGGCGACCGCTGATCTGGCAAGGCGCGCACGTCAAGGACCGCAACGAAGGGAACATCGGAATCCTCGTGCTCGGGAACTTCGAGTCGCAGCGGCCGACCAACGCCCAACTCGCTGCGCTCGAGGCGCACCTGATCACCCTGCGGGGTCTCTACAGAGTGCCCAACGGCTCGATCCGCACGCATCAGGAGTGGCCGGGCGCGAGCACCCTCTGCCCGGGCCGGAACCTGCAGGCGCAGATGGCGGGCGTTCGTCGCGACCTCGCCTAAGCAAGGGTTCACTCGCGTCCTTCTCGGCCGCGGCGAGCTCGCTCCTCGTCATCGTCGATGCGGCGCTGGAAGTCCTCGTCGCCAGCTTCCTGTCGCTGCAGTCGGCTCCAGACCAGCCAGCCGATGACGAGCATGCTGGCGGTCATGACCACGAAGCTGATGACGCCTGCCATGCCGCGAGCGTAGCCGAAGGCCACGCTCAGGATGCGACCGGCTCGAAGAACGGTTGCAGCGCGGGATAGAGCCGGCGGTAGCGGGCGAGGATCGGCGGATAGGCCGCAGCATCGGGCCCGGGGTCGATTCGCTCGGTCTCGCGAATCACCGCATCGGCGGCGGACTCGACCGAGGGATAGACGCCGCAGCCGGCTCCCGCGATGAGCGCCGCGCCGTAGGCGGCGCCTTCGCTGGTGTTGACGAGCACGGCGGGCACGCCGAAGACGTCCGCGCAAAGTCGCCGCCACATGGGGCTGCGGGCACCGCCCCCGGAGAGCCGCACCGAATCGATCGGGGTGCCGGCAGCGCGGATGAGATCGAGTCCGTCGCGGGCTCCGAAGGTGATGCCCTCGAAGACCGCGCGGGCGAGATGGCTGCGGGTGTGCGCGACCGAAAGCCCCACGAATCCGCCGCGGGCGTGCGGATCGGCCACCGGAGTGCGTTCGCCGGAGAGGTACGGAAGGAAGAGCAGGCCTTCGGCGCCGGCGGCTGCGGCGAGCGCTTCCTCGGAGATCAGGTCATAGGGATCGACGCCGCGAGCCCGCGCCGTCTCCTTGAGGTCGCGGGCCACGGTGTCGCGGAACCAGCGCAGGCTTCCGCCCGCGGAGAGCATCACGCCCATCAGATGCCAGGTGCCCGGCACCGCATGGCAGAAGGCGTGCAGGATGCCGCCGGGATTGCCCGGCCAGGAACCCCGCACCGCAAACGAGCATCCGCTCGTGCCGAGGGTGAGCGAGACCGGCCCCTCGCGGACGAGCCCGGTGCCGACCGCCTGTGCCGCCTGATCGCCGCCGCCGCCGACGATGGGAGTGCCTGCGACGAGCCCGGTGGCCGCAGCAGCGTCTCGGGAGAGGTGCGCCGAGATCACCGGGCTCTCGAAGCACTCCGGCATGGTGCGAAGGTCGATCTCGAGCAGGCCGCAGAGTTCCTCGCTGAAGCGGCGGTTCGCGCAATCGAAGAGCAGAGTCCCGGATGCGTCGGAGACCTCCGTCGCGAAGGTGCCGCTGAGGCGATGCCGCAGCCAGTCCTTGGGAAGCAGGTGGATCGCCGCGGCCCGTTCGAGTTCATGCTCGTGCTCGCGGCACCAGAGGATCTTCGGTGCGGTGAAGCCGGCGAGCATTCGGTTGCCGGCCAGCTCGAGCAGGCGATCGAGCCCGATTCGCCGCTCGGCCTCGACGCACTGCGGTGCCGAGCGCGAGTCGCACCAGAGAATGCACGGTCGCAGCGGGGTGCCGCGGGCATCGCACATCACCAGCCCATGCATCTGGCCGCTCAGCCCGATCGCCGCGACGCGGGCCGAGGAGACCTGCGCCAGCGCTCCGCGTATCGCGGCGACGCACGCGGTCCACCACGACTCCGGATCCTGCTCGGCCCAGCCGGGCCGCGGCGTCGAGAGCGGATGTTCCGCCGCGTGCGCCGCCACCACTTCGCCGTCGGGTGCGACCAAGAGCGCCCGCACGCCGCCCGTACCGAGATCGATGCCCAGGAGGAGATCCTTCATGGGCGGAGATGCTACGGGCGGCGAGTCGAGAGGATCGTTCAGCCCGGCACGACGAAGATCTGCGCCGCGTCCACCACGAAGAGGCCGTCGGGTCCGGTCTCGTGCACGGTGCCGGAGACCTCGATGGTGCGCAGCGGCGCGAGACCGCCAAGCCCCTCCGCGGTGCCGAGCAGCGGTTCGCCCGCGGCATCCACGATGCGGATGGTTGCGGTGTTGGCAAGCAGACGCTCCCGCGGTTCGCAGCAGTAGTCCCAGGGCTTCGGGCATCCGTCACCCTTCTGGATGCAGTCTTCAAGCACCGGGTCCGCGACCACGAAGACCGCGGACGAGGGCACGAAGCACGCGGCGCGGCCGCCGACACGGGCGACGAAGCGAACTGGTTCGCCGGCCTTCGCACTTCGCTTCACCTCGCCGATGCCCGGGAGCGCACCGTCCCCGGCAAGCGAGCGATCGACGAAGACCTCGGAGTCGGCTGCGCCTGCCTGCGTCACGGTCGGTGGTGGTGTTTCGCCGCAGCCGGCAACGATGGCCATTCCGAAGGCGATGCCGAGAAGTGAACAGAGGCGAGTTGATCGAGGAGAGCGCATGAACAGGTTCCTGGCAGGGTTCTGGGGACGATACTCATGGCGGAGTGGCGGCGGTCACTCAGCCCTCACGGAGTGCCTCCGGCAGCGGGGCCCGCAGGCATCGCCATGCGGGCAACGCGATTCCGATCATCGAAAGAAGCAAGGCAGCGGCGATCGCTGCGCCAAGGGCGATCTCGTCGATCTGGATCCCGAAGAGCCCCATCGAGAAGCGAATGGAGAGGCCATCGAGCAAGACCAGCGCGATGGCCGCCGCAGCGAGCAGACTGCCGGCATGGAGGATGAGCGACTCTTCGAGCATCGACATCACGATCGCGCGCCTAGGGAAGCCGAGGACCTGGAGGGTGGCGAACTCGCGGATTCGCGATGAGAACGCGGCATGGAGAATGGACAAGCCGCCGAGCAATCCGCCGAGGCCCACTAGCACGGCGCCGGCTGCGACCATCGCCCGAATCGGAGCGAAGAAGGCTTCGAGCCGAGCGTAGTAGTCCCGCTCCGGCATCGCGACGAGTTCGAGGTCGAGTCTGGTGGCGGCGAAGGCCTCCGCCGCCGCGAGCAGTCGAGCGGCGGCCTGCGGGTTCTCCTCGGCCGTTGGCGGCATCGCCGCGACCACGCAACTCACCGAGTCGCGCTGCGCGAGCACCTGCAGATCCGCGATCGGCATCCACACTTCCGCCGCCATCACCGAGGCAGGTGCATCGAAGATCCCGGTGACCGTCACCTCGCGCTCGCCGACGCGGAGTCGCGAGCCGGCCTCGAGCCGCTCGACGCCAAGCAGTTCGGCGGCGAGGCGTCCGGCGATGACCTGATCGCGGCCGCTCTCGGCGAGTCGGCCCTCGAGCAGCACCACACGGGGATGGACCGCGAACGCCATCGGGGTCACGCCCCGCACCACCGCGAGCGGCGGATCGTCGGACGGCTCGACTTCAGCAGGCTGGATCGGCAGCGCCGCATGCACCTCCGGCGAGACCGCGGGCTGGTCGAGCACCTCGCGGAGGCCCGTCAGCGACGCCGCCACCACACCCGCGGCCCGCGAGGGGATCTCGCTGCGTTCGATGCTCTCTTCGCTGCCGGCGCCGAGGAAGATGATGTTGTCCCCGCCGCTTCCCCGCAACGAGGCGGACATGCCGCGCACGAATCCGACGGTGCCCAGCAAGAGGATCAGCACCAGCGTGCTTCCGAGCAACGCCAACAGCGTCCGCAGCGGAGTGCGGGCGAGGTTGCGGAGGGCATAGTCGAGGGGAAGGCTGTGCACGGAGCTGTTCGCGAAGGTCTGGATCAAGTGGTGCGGAGATTGGCGACGATCTCGCCGCGGGCCGACTGCAATCCCGGCACGAGTCCGGCGACCACGCCGACGGCGATGGCGATCCCGATGCCGGTGAGGGCGATGGCGGGATCCGAGGCGAGTTCGAGGTTGGCGCCTTCGACGGTGAGGCTGAAGCGACCGACCGTAAGCACCATCCACGCCGCCGACGCGCCGAGCGCGCCGCCGACGAGGCCGAGCAGCAGTCCTTCGGCGGCGGCAAGCAGGGTGAGCACGCCGCCGGTGAAGCCGAGGGTGCGCATCACCGCGTGGTCGCGGACCCGATCCTGCATCGCCAGCACCATGGCGTTGGCGACGAGGCCGAAGACCGCGCCGAGCGCCGCCCAACCGAGCAGGCTGGCGAATCCGACCAACGCGACGATGTCCCGCGCCGCCCGCGCCACGAACGCCCGCTCGGGTCGGGTGCTGGTGGGGTGGACCTCGTGTTCGAAGAGTCGATCGATCTCCGCCGCAACCGCCTCGAGCCGATCGCTTGAGTCGACCACCACGTTGAACTGGGTGACCTCGCCGCCGGTCGAACCCCGCGTCGCCGACTCCTGCAGGAATGCGAGGGGCACATAGGCCGCGTTGCGGTCCTGCGGTTCGTCGCTCGCGAAGATTCCCGCCACCACCACCGAGATTCCCGCCGCCTCGAAGCGATCGCCGACGCGAAGCCCGCGTCGAGCCGCGAGCGGCTCGCCGACCAGCGCCGCATCGCCGCGGCCGCGGAAGGCGGTGGTCTCACCCGCGAGTAGGGTGAACCCGGTGGGCGGATTGGCGAGGAACGACTCGACAGGCACTCCGCGGAAGGTGACCACGTCGAGCGATGCGCGGCAGTTGGAGACCCGAATCGCCATGGGCGTCGCCGAGACCACCCCGTCGATCCCTTCGATCCGATCGAGGTACCACTGTGGCAATCGACTCGTGAACGGGCACCAGCGGTTTTCGCGGTAGACGACGAGGGTGCGGTCGTCGGGACCCGCTTCGGTGGCCTCGCGAACACCGGCCCGCATCGCATCGACCATGGTGTAGAGGAACATCGCCAGAGCAATGCCGCCGAGGGTCAGCCCCGTCCGCAACGGTCGCCGCGAGAGCCGCCGCAGAACCAGCGCGAGGAGGCCGGTGACGGAGACTCGCCTCGTCATCGGGTGATCTCCGCGGCGGCGACGAGTCGACCCTTCTCGAGGTGCAGCGTCCGTTGGGCGCGCTCTGCGACGGCCGGATCGTGGGTGACCACCACCAGGGTCTTTCCGAGCTCGCGATGCAGGCTCGTCAGGAGGTCCATGACCGCGGCGGCTGAATCGTGATCGAGGTCGCCGGTGGGTTCGTCGGCGAGCAGGATCGCGGGATCGGTCACGATCGCGCGGGCGATCGCGACCCGCTGCTCCTGCCCTCCCGACAACTGGCGGGGAAAGTGTCGGTGACGATCGACGAGACCGACGCGTGCGAGCGCCTCGCTCACCCGTCGATGCCGTTCACCGCGCGAAAGCCCGTGGAGAAGCAGTGGCAACTCCACGTTCTCGTAGGCGGTGAGCACCGGCACGAGGTTGTAGAGCTGGAAGATGTAGCCGATCTGCCGACTGCGCCAGTCGGCGAGATCCCGCCCGGAGAGTCGGCCGAGATCGCGGCCGCCGATGCGGAGGGTCCCGCGGGTGGGGCGGTCGATGCCGGCGATCAGATTGAGCAGAGTGGACTTGCCCGAGCCGGATGGTCCCATCAAGGCCACGAACGAACCGGCGGCGAGTTCGAGATCGAGTCCGTCGAGCGGACGGATCACCTGTTCGCCGCGACGGAACTCGCGGGTGAGATCGCGGCACTCGATGAGCGGCGTCGCATTGTCCTCGCCGGTCGAGGTCGTTCCGTTCACGGTGAGGCCCTCCGCGCCGAGAGTTCACGACTCGCCTCGACCACCCGTACCGAAGTGCCGTCTGGTGGCGGCTCCCCCAACACCACCCACTCGCCGGCGCGGAGACCGTCGATGACCTCGCGCCATCCATCGATTCGCGCCGGACCGAGGTCGAGGCGTCGTGCTTCCGTGGTGCCGGCGCCATCGGCGTCGACGACGACTGCAGTCGCTTCGGCCGATCCGCCGGTGTCGGCCCGCAAGGCGATCTCGGGAACGAAGACGCGAGTGCGTTGACCACGGAGATCCTGACCCTGCTGCGCCATCGGAAGCAGCCGAACCCGCGCGAGCATGTCGGGCTTGAGCCGCGGATCGGGATCGAGCAAGCGCACCTTGACCGGCACGGTGTTCTTGGCCAGGTCGGCCCGATGGACGAATCGGCTGACTTCGCCGCGGAAGACTCGGTCGGGGAGCAGATCGAGCACGACCTCTGCAGGTTGCCCGACGCCCACCCGTGCAGCGTCTGCAAGCGGCACGTCGACGCGGACCTGCAGATGACGGGGATCGTAGAGCTCGGCCACGGCGGCGCCGGTCCCGCCGAGCCGCGAACCCGGGACCACCAGGCGCTCGATCACCACGCCATCGATCGGGCTCCGCACCGTCATCCGCTCCAAACGAAGCGCCGCATCGTCGCGGGTGGCAAGCGCGAGACGGTATTCCGCCTCCGCGGCGGCGAGCCCCGCCTCGGCGGATTCGACCGCGAGGTTCTCCGCGATCAGCAACTCCAGATCGCGCACTGCCGCGGCATGTTCGGCGCGGGCCGCCGCGACCGCGGCCGCGACGGCCTGCGCCGTCGCTCGGCTCGCCTCGACCGTCGCCGCGGCGGTGGCAAGCCGAAGCTTCGCCCGCGCGACCGAACCTTCCGAGGCTCCGCCGCGGGCCGCGAGGGCCTCGAGTCGAGCAACCTCGTCGGCGAGTTCGCGGCGCTCGGCATCGTCGGCCTCGGCTGCTGCGCGTGCTGCTTCGGCGGCTGCGCTGCCTCGGTCGACTTCGGCGCGGGCCACTGCTTCACGGCGACGGAGATCGACGAGGTGCTCGCGATTCGATCTCGCCGCGGAGAGTTGCGCCACGAACTCGGAGCGCAGGGCCGCCCGTCGGGCGACTTCGGCGTCGGCCCGGGCCAGCGCGATGCGGGCCTCGTCGGCGACGAGCGTGGCGATCGGCTGATCGACGGCGACGGTGTCGCCTTCGACCACGAGCACCTCCTGCACCACCCCATCGGCAAGCGCGACTACGCGGTGGGTCGAGGGATCCGCCTCGACCCAGCCCGGTGCGATCACCGCCGCGGACTCGTCATCGGTCGCAGGCGCGTCGACTTCGACCGCTCGCAGCGCCACCGGCACCGCTTCGACTTCCAGGCGAGAGCGCAGGGAGCCGCGGGCCACGAAGGCGACCAGGGCTGCCACCGCGGCGAGCAGCACGATCGGAACTCCCCAGCGCACCAGCAGGCGCCTCGGAGGTGGCGGAATCGAACCGGGGTTCAGAGTGGAGTCGATCATGAATTGGACTCCGGCAGGGCGCGGACTTCGCGAGCGACGGCGTCTTCTGCGACTTCGACGGAAGAGCCGGCGACGCCGCCGATCGCTCGGCGCAGTTCGATGTCGCCGAGGGCGACCGCAGCCTCGGCCTCGACGGTCGATTCGATCGAGTCGAGCCGACGAACTTCAAGTGCCAGCACCGATTCGAGGCTGGCGAAGCCGCCCTCGTAGGCATCTCGTTGCGTTGCCAAGGCCGCTTCGACGCGCTCGAGTTCCTCAACCCGGGCCGCGAGCATCTCGGCCGCGGCGGATCGGTCGATCCATGCGCCGCGCACCTCTGCCTCGATGGTCTGAGCGAGCGCGAAGCGATCGACCATCGAACGCTGCCATGCCGCTTCGGCGCGGGCTCGCGGTACCGAGCCGTCGTCGAAGATCGGAATCGGAATGGAGCCGCTGAACGGCACGCCGCGCATGCCCTCCATGTCGCGGTCGAAGGCCACCCCGATCGAAAGCGAGTCCCAGATCGAGCGGGCCGCGACCCCCATCGCTTCGAAGCGGCTGCACGCGGAGAGATCGGCTGCGAGCAGGTCGAGTCGATTGGCGAAGGCGATCGTGAGGAGTGCCGACTCGGAGTCTGGCGCCGCACGCAGCGCACTCGACACCTGCTCAATCAAGATCAGGTCCGGTTGATTCGGGAGCGTGGTGTTCCAGTCGAGCGACAACCCCGGACGCCCCATCGCCAGCAGCAGGGCGAGTTTGGCCCGACGAACGACTCGATCGGCCTCGGCGCGAGTTGCGACGATCGCCTGGAGCGCGGCCTTGGCCAGCGCCGTCTCGCTCGGGGTGCCCTCTCCGACCGCTTCACGATCGCGAGCGAGTGCGAACTGCGAGGCAGTGACGGTCTCGCGATCGCGGGCGACGACTTCGAGTGCCTCCGCGAGCGCGACTTCGCGGTGGAGGCGCTCGATGCGATGGGCGATCTCGACGAGCACCTGCGCCGCGGCGACGACCTCGGACTCGAGTCCCAGTTGGGCGACCTCGATCAGGGCGTCGCGCTGCAAGAGGTACCCCAGATCCTGAGCGAGACCGAGAAAGAGCGGAAGGGCCTCGGCGGGATCGACCGGAACTCCCACGAGCCAGCGGAAGGAGGGGTTGGGCGGCAGCGAGGCTTCGGCCAACGCCGCGCGTGCGGTTGCAATCGCAGGGCGGATCGCGATCGCCTCCGGGGCACGCTGCAAGGCGATCTCGATTGCCAGTTCACGCGAGAGCGGTCCATCGCCTCGCCACGAAGGCATCGCTGCCTCAGACGCGATGGCCTCGTGGCGTGACTGGGCGAGGTACTCGGCTCGGGCGAGATCGCCGCTTGGATCGAGGCTTTGGCATCCTGCGAACAGCGTCGCGATCAAGAGGCCAAGGGCCGGACATTGCAGAAAGAAAGGGGCACGACACCCGCGCATGGGTTCACTCCAGGTCGAGGAACGAGCGCCGTCGCAAGCAACGGCGGATCGGCGCCGCCAGCGGCGACGCACGGCGGAAACGCGCCGTTCCTAGATCTGGATACGAGTGTTGGAATCGATCGGCGAGGCGCCTGGCGGACTCTCGCCCAACGGCGGTCCGTGGCGGCTGCAGTGCGGACGAGCCAGCGCGATCGAGCCGTCGTCGGCACTCGTCTCGGCTCTTGGGAAGGTCTGAACTCGATCGGCCGGCGGCTCCCACGACGGAGGCGGGACCTCTCCGCGGATGCAGCAGTCGGCACTGCACTGCTTGGTCGGGTCGGCCGGCGCCGGGGTGGTCGACTCGGGCTCGGAGCGACTGCTGCAACACGAACCGCAGCAGCCGACCTCGGCCCTTCCGGCATCGCTGTCCAGGGCGGCCACTGCGCCCCGCCACTGGCAGCAGCAGAACGGCAACCACAGCGCCGTGAAGAGTTCGATGAAGCCACGATGTCGGCGGAGGGATCTCATGGCGGGAGGCGGTGCATCCAGACCGCCTGGGTGGAGAATAGTCCGGCTCGGAATCCGATCCAAGGAAAGGACGGTCGGTCGAAGTCTGAATTCGCGCAGTCGCTCCGTGCGACCGACCTCGATCACCGATCATCGGCACGATCCCATGTCCGCTCCGTCCGCCGCCATCCTCGACTGCCTTCGCTCGGAGGTCCGAGAGCGTGTTCGGTTTCGAGCCGGAATCGAAGATTCGCTCGCCAACCTGCGTTCGGATCCCGCGGCGCCGGTCCTCTGGTGGGTCCACCATGCCATGCGGGTCGAGGAGAACCCCGCCTTCGAGACCGCGCTTGCCTTGGCTCGGCGACTTGATCGGCCAGTGATGCCGGTGGCGGTGGTGGGGGGGAGGCACCTCTACAACAACGATCGCCATTTGACCTTCGCCCTCGAGGGGCTTCGCGACCTGCAGCGCGACCTTCGCGGAATGGGGCTCGATCTCGCGGTGCTCGTTCGTGAACCCGGCGCCCCGTCGCCGATTCGGGCCCTTGCGCAGTCGGCCGCCGCGGTGGTGACCGAGTCGATGCCGGCACCACCGTGGCCTCGCTGGATCGGGTCGATCACCGATGCCTGCAACGGCCGCCTTATTGAAGTCGACGCCTCGTGCCTGGTTCCGATCACCAAGTCGCAGCGGTCGCCGGATCGAGCGTTCGTGTTTCGGGATCGATTCGCGAAGGAGCGGTCGGTGGCGCTGTCGAGACCGTGGCCCGAGTCGGATTCGCGTGGCGTGGCGGTCGCGGCCATGCCGGCGGGAGGTGTTGATCTCGCGGCCACGGCGATCGAGGAACTCGTGGCGGCGCTTGCGGTCGATCACACCGTGGGGCCGGTCCCGGAGTCGCCGGGGGGCACCGCCGCAGGACTCGCACGGTGGGCGCAGTTCCGCGCTGCCGGGCTGCGCCGCTACGCGTCCGACCGCAACGATGCGGCACGCGACGGCACGAGTCGCATGTCGCCGTACCTCCACTACGGCATGGTGAGTGCGTTTCGCCTCGCCCGCGAGGCGGCCGAGGACCGGGCCGAGAAGTTTCTCGATGAACTGCTGATCTGGCGCGAACTCGCCTGGCACTGGTCGGCCTTCGCAGCCGACTCGGAGTCGCTCGCGGCCTTGCCGAGCTGGGCGCTGCGAACGCTCGAGGCACACCGAGACGACCATCGCGACCGAGTGTGCGACGAGTTGCTCGAACGAGGCGTTGTCGAGGTGCCGCTCTGGGATCTCGCGCAGCGATCACTCCTTCGACATGGTGAACTGCACAACAACCTCCGCATGACCTGGGGCAAGGCGATTCCGCTCTGGTCGGCCTCCCCGGAGGAAGCAGTGCGGCGGCTCTTCGAACTCAACCATCGATATGCACTCGATGGGTGCGATCCCTCGAGCGCGGGAGGCCTGCTCTGGTGCCTCGGCCTCTTCGATCGGCCCTTCGAACCCGAGCAGCCGGTGATGGGCACGATCCGAGGCCGCGGGGTCGCCGAGCATGAAGGGCGGGTCGACCTCGCGCGGCTCAAGCGGCGGATCGATCGACTCGAGCGACGCGGGCAGAGCGGCGACGCATTGCGGGTCGCGGTGATCGGAGCTGGAGTCTGCGGCCTGGTCGCGGCGCGAACTCTGCACGATCACGGCGTCGAGGTCGAGGTCTTCGACAAGGGGCGGGGGCCGGGTGGCCGCATCAGCACTCGCCGCGGAGGCGAGTGCCGCTACGACCACGGGGCACCTGCCTTCTCGGTCACGGATGAGCGATTCCGCCGCATGGTGACGGGGTGGTCGGACCTTGGAGTCATCGCAGCGGGGAGCCCGCGCGTGCTCGACGCGTCAGCCGGCAAGGTCGAACCCGGCGCCGAGGAGCGCTGGGTGGGCACCAGTGGGATGAACTCCCTCGCCAAGCATCTCGCACGAGATCTCCCGGTGAACTTTGGGCGAGCGGTCAGCGGGATTTGCCCGAGTCCTGGAGCGGGGGCGTGGGAGCTTCACGGCGAGGAGATCGCAAGCGGTGGATTCGATGCAGTGCTGTTGACCGTTCCGCCCATGCAAGCGAGGTCGCTGCTTGCCGCCTGCGGCGAGCAACTTCGGAGCGAACGCTGCGATCTCGAGGAGAGCCTCGGAGCCGTCGAGATGATTCCTTCTTGGGTAGCCATGGTGGAACTCGAGGCGCCGTGGAATCCGCAGGCGGAGGTGATCAGGTGGACCGAGGCTTCACCGATCGTCGAGGCCGTCTGGCAGGGAGCCAAGCCGGGTCGGAGCGAGGCAGACCGCGCGGCGTGGGTGGCGATCGCCTCGCCACGCTGGACTGAACGGCACCTTGAGTACGAACGAGGCGATGCGGAGTCGCTGCTTGCGGCGGCATGGCGCGATCAGATCGGGGGCGGGTGGGCTGGCGGAGAGGTTCCTGGGATCCGATCAATCACCGCGCATCGATGGCGGTACGCGCACGCGGCGGGTGGGTCTTGGCAATCCCCGTGGTGGTCGGATCACTTGGCCCTCGGCGTCGGCGGCGATTGGTCGCATCCGGGCAGCTGCGGAGTCGAGCGGGCCGCCCTGGCAGGAGCAGCGCTTGCCGGCCGCGTGCTTGGCTGTCGGCGATTCGCGGTGGGGCCACAGGAGTCGGCAGCTGCGAGTTCGCAGGCTTCGCTGTTTGAGTGATCAGGGCTCGCTTCGAGCGATTCGAACCGGCCCGCGGGCCTCGCGAGGATCGATGGGCCGACCGCCTTGGGTCATTCGAACGGCGCCACACAGGGCGAGCCTTCGAGAAGCCGAGTGGACCTCGGGCATCCACCGTCGCCACTGCATCGGATTCCCGGCGTCGGTGGCGCAGCGGCGCGCCGCCTCGCTCGGGCAGATCGAGGCGTTCGAAAGCCGTTCCTCGAGCAACTGCAGGATTGCTCGCTCCGCGGCGGTGCCTTCTCGGGTCACGCCGCGACGACAGCGGTCCGAGCAGTAGCGCACCGAGTCCCAGGACCTCGCCCACTTGGCCCGCCACGAGAAGCGACGTCCGCACGTGGGGCAGTCCTTGTCAGGGGGTGTTCCATCTCGAGGGGCCATCGGAACGCGTTTCGCGGGCTGAAGCGCGTTGGCTTCATCAGGATGGGTGGTCGCGGGCGCCGACCGCCCGAGCGCCCGAACGACTTGAAGGGCGTTTTTGCACCTGCGATCGATGACCCGATCGGCACCGGTAGTTTCGCAGCGACCCCCGGATGGGCCCCGGGGAACGGGAGTCGCGGCATGATCGACCAAGGGCAGCCCAACCGATTCGAGGCACGTTGCGCGGCGAAGCGAGCGGTGCGAAAGCAGGCGATCGATCGCCTGCAGGACGAGGCCCGTCGGGCGGGCGGGATCACCGACCGCCTCTACTGGACCATGGTCTACGACTTCGAGATGGCACCGCTCACCACCAATCTCCAGCAACTCCGTGAGCTTGGCATCGAGGTGCCGCCGGAGAAGGGACTTGAAGACGAGGAACTCGAACGGCGCCTCTGGGAAGTGATCGAGGGCCTCGCGCGCCTGCAGGTCTACTTGATCTCGACCGACCACCTCAGCGATCGCGATCTCTACCGCCAGCTCGAGCAGCGAGTGCTCCGGGAGGAAGTCCGCGAGGTACCGCCGGAGCCGGGAGTCCGCGAGTACATCGATCTCGCCACGATCTGCGATGGTCCGGGATCCGAGGCGAGCGCACCTGCGGTCTCACGGGATTCGCGGCTTCCAAGGCCGGCGGCGACGGGGGAGTAGCCGACCAAGGGCGGACATCTGCCACTTGCTGCGGCCGCGATGCGAAATGCACGCGGATCACTCTTGCCAAGGCCGTACCAAGGACCGGTGCGATCGGCGAGAGCCTTGCCTGCACCTGTACGGGTTGGTCGAGCGAACTCTCGCAGCCAGGCCGGCTTGTTGCCCGCGTTCCAAGAGGTCAATGAACCGGAGAGGCTCCGGAGTACTTTCGGCGAAGGAGCGCCATTCCGCCGAGCCCGGCAGCCCCCAGCCAGACTGGGGCCGGCAGGGGCACGACATGGGTCGAGACGCCTTCGAAAGGATCGGTAGCGCCTCCGTCGGTCGAGGTGTCGAGCGGCTTGCTCCACTCGTCATCCACCGGGTCCGACCCGTCCTTCGAGAGGGGGTAGGTGTAGAGACCCGCAGTCTCGATGGTGTCCGGGTCGGATGTGCCCTCCTCCGGGGCGGGTTCCCAAGCCATCCAAATGCTCAGGTCGGCCCCGTCGACGACTCCGTCACCGTTGAGATCGGATGGGCAAGGGGACTCGCATTTTCCCCACGATGCGAGCAGGACGGCCTGGTCCAGACTGTCCACCACGCCATCAGCGTTGAGGTCCGTGGCTTCGGCCTGAGCTCCGAGCAACATGACGGTCAGCAGGCTGCACCAAGCCGCGCCGGCTAGGGACGAGATTCGCGCGAGTCCACCTCTCGCAGACGTGTGTTGCCGCATCTTGCACCCTCCAAGTTGGTCTCAGGTCGGACTCCGACCCGTGGCACCAACTGTTTGATCTAGGGCACGGCAAGCAACTACGGAGGGGACGCAAGCGGGATCGGTGGAGCTCCCCGGCCCTCAAACTCGGAATAGAAGGATTGACTGTCAGGGCACGAGAAGGTTCTCGGACCTTGTTCGCCAGATCCGTCTCGCCGAATAGGTCCACTGCCTCTCCGAACCTGGAGCTCTCGTCGGCGTAGCAGTGGCTCGCCCCGAAGAGATGTTCGTGTTGTGTTCGGGATCGAAGCGCGGTGGTTGACGAATCCGAGCCAGTCCGGTGGGTGTGGGTTGTTGCGTGGATTCGGCATCAACGCCCTTGGGCGGAGGAGGACTCTCTCATCAAGTTGTGGAGATCGGAGCAGCACTGCTTGGGATCCGCCCCGGGAATGCCGATCTTCCCGCCTGACCTTACAAGACGTCCTCACGGTGACACGATCACGTTCGTCCCAGCGGTTCTGTTCAGTCATGATCTCGTCTCGTCCTGCAAACTTCATTGGGTGGTTCTCGAAGCCCCCGCGATCGGGAGCGACTGCGCCATGACCTTCGACGTCATGATGCTCGCTGGAGGCCTTCGGCCATCACCGATCCAACTGGCGGTCGGATTCCCGGCCCCGGGACTTCCGATCGGGACCGAGTCGACGCTCCTGTCGACTTGGCTCGACCGCATCGCCGCCGCCGGTGGCGGATCCATCGCTCAATCGATGGTGGTATGCGGGTCGAACTCGGACTTCGATTGGATCGCGGCGGAGGTTCGACGATGCGAGCGCGAGGCCGGGACGGCCCAGATCATGCTCGATCCTCGTGCGCACCGTGGAACCTGCGGCGTGGTCGCGGATGCCCTCGAGGGCTCCGGCGCTTCGTCAGAGTGGGTCCTGGTCGTTGAACTCACGGCTCTCCCGCCTCGCAGTCTTGATCCCGCACTCGAACTTGCCCGAAACGGCGCCGACTCCGTGGTGGGGGTCAGTCGGGACGAGCAGCCGTCCGGTGTCTACCTGTTTCGGCGTGAGAGCCTGAAGCACTGCCCGCGCGTCGGCTACTTCGACCTGAAGGAGCAATTCATCGATCGACTCGTCGCGAACGGTGTCCGAATCGATGCCGTCGAACTTTCGAGCACCGTCGCTCGCCTGACCGATCGTCGGAACTACCTCAGAGGGATTCGGATCCGGCAGTCAGAGGGAGCGGAATCATCGGACTCGGGAGTCGGGCGACGGGGCGGCAACGAGGTTGCGGGGTTCAGCCTGGTCTGCCACGGTGCGGAGGTCGACCCGACCGCGTTTGTCATCGACTCGGTCGTCATGCCGGGGGCCAAGATCGGTCGAGGAGTGGTCATCGCACGCAGCGTCATCGGCCCGCTCATGGAGGTTCCGGAGGGTTCGATCGTGGTCGAGTCGACCTTGGCGGATCCGGCCTGGGCTGACCGGGCAGCGATGGCGCGGACGGAAGGGTCGCGGATGAGCCGTTGCGTTCAGGGTGAGCCGACATGGAGCACCGCACCATGAGTTCCATTGCCAGTCGCCATGGTTGGACCCCGCGACGAGTCGCCGTCTTGTGCGCGATGGTCGCCGTGGTTGCCTGGTGGGGGCGGCTTGCCCTCGAGGACATCTATCGATTCGCCACCGGGCAGACCGACAACGGCTACATCCTGCTCGCGCCAGCGGTGGGGGCCTATCTGGCGTGGCTTCGGAGGTCGAGGCTTCAGTTCCTTCGCTACCGACCAAGCCTCTTCGGAGCCGCGCTGGTGCTGGTCGGCATGGCCGGCTCCCTGTGGGGCGACGAGAGCGGGTATCAGTTGTTCTGGCATGCGGGCGTGATGGTCGCGATCGTGGGATGCGTGTACTCGATGACGGGCTGGGAACTGGTGCGGCAGTTCGCCCCGGTCCTGCTTGCCGTCGCACTGATGATTCCGGTACCTGGGCGAATCCGTGATGCGCTGGCGGGGCCGGCGCAGGAGTTTTCTGTGGCGGCATCGCATGCCACCCTCGAGATCCTCGGAGTCGATGCTGGTCGAGAGGGCAATGTGCTCATCATCGATGGGCAGCCGGTCGCGGTTGGCGAGGCCTGCAACGGAATGCGCATGGTGTTTGCGCTCGGGCTCGTCGTGTTCGCCTTCGTGTTCTCGGTGCCGTTCAGCGGGGTCACGCGACTGGTGCTTGTGTGCGCAGCACCGATCGTCGCCTTGACCTGCAACATCGTGAGACTCGTCCCGACCAGCATTGCATTTGGGTGGTTCAGTTCCGATCTGGCCCAACAAATCCACGACATCGGCGGCTGGGTGATGCTGCCACTCGCCTTGGTGATGCTGATGGGGATCGTGAAAGTCCTCCGTTGGCTCGACTTGCCGGTCATGAGTTGGAGGCTGCTGCCCTCATGAACTTCTTGCGGCTCTGGCGATCGACTCAACGATCCGGCCCTTGGTTGGCGGCGGGCATCGCCGCAACCATTGCGGTGGCGATGCCGCAACTACCCGCGTCGACGGAACTGACCGTCGCGAGGCACCTTCGAATCGCCTCGACGCTCCAAGCGGTTCCGATGATCGTCGAGGACTGGATCGGAGAAGACCGGCCACTGATCCCAGCGGCGCAGGAACTGCTGCGGCCCAACGCCGCGCTCAGCCGGGTCTGGCGCCGACTGGGCTCCAATGAGTCGGTGGCATTGAGCTTGATCCACTGCTCCGACGTTCGTGACATGGGTAGTCATTACCCACCGGTGTGCTATCCAGCCAATGGCTGGTCGCTGATCGAACTGGATTCCGATGCGAATTCGCGGGTCGTGCCGCTCGAAGTGGAGGAGGGGGATCTCCGGCTGGTGCGGGTCTATCGATTCTCGAGAACTGGCGCAGACTTAAGCGACTTGCGGACAACGGTGTTCAATGCCTTCATCCTTCCGAGTGGCGAGTGGATCCACGAACTTGGCGAAGTTCAAGATGCGGGTGGCAAGCGTCGCCTCGCGAAGGAGGGGGTCGCGCAGGTCCAACTGATGGTGGCTGGCTGGCCGGACGCCGGCGAAGCAAGGCACTTGTGCGAGTCGCTCCTTCGAGCACTGCCGCCGAGCGTCTTCGACGTCCTCGGAAGCACTCCCGACGATCCGGAGCATGACGATGAATGAACGCGCAGACCAAGGTCTCGAGATGATCGATCTCAGCGGCGGGAACGCTCCCGGGTCCGACGGCCAGGGAGTGTTGCAGCTACTGCAGGATCGGATGCACGGCCGATGGCGGTGGGCCATCAGCGCGGGGCTCGTGCTCGGCCTTTCGGCAGCGGTTGCGGGCTATCGAATGGCAGGAGTGAAGTACTCGGCGCGAGGTCTGGTGCAAGTCGAGTCGGATCTGCCGACCCTGATTTCCGACACGCCTGAGACGGAACGGCTCGAGAACTTCGGGTCGTACTTGACGTCGCAGGCAGAGCTCATGCGCGATTCTCGCGTCATCGCGGATGCGCTCAAGAGCGATGTGCTCGAGCCGTACTTGCCCGCGCTGGGTGAAGATCCCATGCTCGAGATCTCGCAATCGCTGAGTGTCGGTGTGGTGCGAGGTACCAACCTGATCGAGGTGCGCTACGAGTCGGAAGACCGTCGCCTGGCCCAAGCCGCCACAAACGCCGTGATCGAGTCCTACTTCCGAATCTACGGACCGAACTCCGAGACCTTTCACACCCGGACCCTGCAGCAAGTACGAACCCTGCTCAGCGACACGAGGCGGCAACTTGCCGATCTCGAATCCCAGCGCGAACGGCAGATGCGGAACTCGACGCTGGGGAGTCTCGAGAGCACCTCTGCGGTCGATGCGCTGGTCACGCGAATCCTGGAGCTTCAAGTCCAGGCCGAGTCCCTGCAGGAGGCGAGGGAGAAGATCGAAGCGGTGGCGACCGCGGAGAACCGATCGGTCCAGCCGTCTGACACGGTGCCCTATTCCGATGCCGAACTGCTGGAGCGAGATTCCACCATTGCGGATCGGAGAGCGCAGTTGGATCAACTCCAAGAGTCCTTCGATGCCCTTGCTGCTCGGCTTGGTCCGGAGCACCCCGGACTGCGGATTCGTCAGCGAGAACTGGATTTGTCACGCGAGTCGCTCGCGGCGGCGATTGCGAGCGCGAAGGAGAAATGGGCTGAGGTCGTGGGCGAGGCCGGCAGCTACGCCGGACTCACCAAGCAGCTCGACAGTGTGAACGAGTCACTGACCAAGTTCCGCGAGCAGATCGGCCGACTGCAGCAGGAGCGGCTCCGGGTGGCCTCGATCGATCGTGAGATCGAGCAGGTCAATCAATCGATCGCGGTCTACGAACTGCGCATTCAAGGCCTCGAGACGGAGAGCGCGTCGATTCGCAAGGGCCGCATCACGATCACGTCCCTTGCTTCGCTTCCGACCTCGCCCAGCCGCGACCGCCGCATCCAGTACGGTGTGGCAGGTCTGGTCGGGGGATTCGCCGCAAGCCTCTGCGCCTTCTTCCTCCTCGGTACGGTCGACCGCCGAGCCTTCGCGTCTCGCCAGCTCGAGTCCGACAAGGCTCGCTACCGACCGTTGGGTGTCATTCCCGACATGTCGCGACTGGACGACTCCGACGAGCAACGGCTTCTGCTCGAGGACTGCGTTCACAGAATCCGAAACCGCATCGAGGTGCGGCGCCCGCACACCGACCGGGGTTTCGCGGTCCACATCTCCAGCCCGCTTCAAGGGGACGGTAAGACCTCGGTGGCAGCGTCGCTCGCATGGTCCTATGCACAGGCGGGATACCGCACCTTGATGATCGACGCGGACTTCATCGGTCGCGCGCTCTCCCACCAGTTCGGAATGCTCCACGAGACGGGTGTCCGTGCGGCGATGCGGGATCCCGATCGCACCCTTGAGTTCATCCGTCCCGCCCGACCCAATCTCGATCTGTTGCCGTCGGGCGGCGACCGGGCGGTGTCCGCAGGGCACTTGCAGCCGGCCGCGATGCGGCGCCTCATCGATCTGGTCAGAGATCACTACGAGATCATCGTGGTCGACAGCGGCCCGCTCACTGCAAGCGTCGAGTCGCTTCCGCTGATCGGGGCCGTCGACGGCGTCGTCTTGGTGCTCCGCCGCGGCCGCAACCGCGGTCAGTTGGCCGCTTGCATCGACGACATCCGACACGTGGGAACGCTCTACCTCGGAGTCATTCTCAACTACGCGACCTTGGATGACTGTCAGCGATACTCTTCGTTGTCACGCTTCTCGTCAGAGGCCGTCGATGGCGATCGGTCGCAGGGGCCAGCGCATCCAGTAGTGTCGGTCCTGGGTACTCGTCGTTCGGATGAAGAGGCCGGCACGTGATGGCATCGACGTTCGAGCATGGTGCAGGAGCGGAGCCTTCGACTGCCGATTCGGCCTCGTGGTCGAGTGTTCGCGGTCGTCCCTGCATCTGGGGTCTTCATGCCTCGGAACTGCTCGCGGCGTGGTGGCGGGGCCAGGGAGTGCAGTGGATTCAGTGCGGCGATGCGGATGTGGATCCCGATGCCGATCTCTACCTGCTGACCGCTCCTGGTCAGGCCGTCGTCTTCGAGTTGACGCCCTTGATCGGTCCCATCACATGGAACCAGCCCTCGTTTTCCAGGCTTCGGGTCGTTTCCGCCGACGAGAGTTCGTACCGGGAGCGCGTCATGCTCGGTGCACATGGGAATCTCATCGGTGTTCGCCGCGTCTACTGGCGGCAGATCCGTGGGTCGCAACGGGTGCTGCTCACCCGGTCAGCCTCGATCGCGAAGACCTGGGCCAGAGCGACGGATCGACGATCTGCCTGGATTCAGGTTCGTGGAAGCGGCGCCTGGTCTCGGAGCGACCACCATCGCCTGGAGGGACAGAGCTATCGATTGGAGTCCCAGTCGGACGAGGGCAAGTTGATCGCCGACTTGGCCGACCGCTGGCGCGATCTGGACCGCGTCATCACCGGCATTCGGGAAGTGAGGCCAAGCGTTTGGATGCAGGATGGTCGGGAACTGCGAGAGGGCGACATCGTTCTCGGCCCCGCATGGATTGGCGCAGTCGATCCCGCCTCGGAGCCGCTCAGAGCGGTGGGGCCGACCTGGGTCTCTGACCAGGTGGAGGCAAGACCGGCGAAGGTGCTCCCCATCGGGGAGATTCGTGAGGCGAGCCGCGCGGTCAAGGAACTCCCAGTGGCGGATCGCGGATACGACCTCGTCAAGAGGCTCGTCGATGTGGCGCTCAGCGCCGTCGGGCTGGTGGTTCTTGCGCCACTACTCGCTGCAATTGCCGTGGCCGTCGTCATCGATGACGGGTTCCCGATCGTCTTCGGCCACAAGCGGCAGACGAGGGGAGGTCGGATCTTCCGATGCCTGAAGTTCCGGACAATGCGGCGGCACGCCGAAGCGCAAGCGGACAGCCTGCGTGGGCTCAACGTCTGCGATGGGCCGCAGGTGTACATCACCAACGATCCGCGCGTCACCCGAGTCGGACGACTGTTACGGCGGTATCACCTCGACGAGTTGCTGCAACTCGTCAATGTTCTGGTTGGGGATATGAGCCTGGTGGGACCGAGGCCAAGTCCAGAACGCGAGAATCAACTCTGCCCTGCGTGGCGGGATTCGCGATTGAGTGTGAGACCGGGCATCACGGGGCTGTGGCAGGTGAGCAGGACACGAGCCGTCGGTCTCGATTTTCAAGAGTGGATTCGCTTCGATATGGAGTATGTCGAGCAGCGCTGCTTGAGATTGGACGCTCGAATCGTCTGGCTCACGATGGTCGGCATCCTGTCGAAGGAGGAGGTGCCTGATGGCGCTGTCGAAGCGATCGAGACGTAGGATTGTTCTTGTCGGACTGCTGCTCGCGCTCCTGGCAGGTCTGGCCGTTGGGGCGGTGGTCCTTCGCGACTGGCGCCGAGCACAGGCGCGAGAGATAGCGCTCCGCGACGGGCTAGCGGCCTTCGAGGCCAAGGACTACGCAACGGCGCTCGCAAAGCTGGCCCCGTACGTCCGATCCTCAGACCGCGATGTTCAACTGTTGCGCTCAGCAGCGATCTGCATCGATGCGCTTGGGTCGGACGATGGCTCTCACTTGGGGCAAGCGACAGCGCTCTTCACTCGCGTTGCAGAGTTGGACCCAGCCGATCTCGAGACCCGCCGCAGACTGCTTGAGCTCTATCCGAAGCAGGGCTTCCTGCGAGAGTCCCTCGACGTGGCGGGCGAGGTCTTGGCCGTCGAGCCCAACGATCCGATCGCTCGCGAGGCTCGCGTCACCGCGCTCGCGAGCATGGGGCGTTGGGAAGAGGCCATCACGGCGGCGACCGAGATGGTGATCGCGATCCCAGACTCGGCGACGGCGCGACAACTTCAACTCCAAGTCGCGTTCGCGGCAGGCGACTCGCCGCTGACGGTCATCGAGTACGCCTTGGATTGGCCGGAAAGCGGATGGAACGACGGGCTCGACGGCTTGCTGGTGGCAACCCTCTACGCGTTGGCGGGCCAGGACTCGCTCGCGGAGCAGGCGATGTCCGAGGCGGTTGCTGCTGGAGCCGCGAACCTGGAGCGGCTTGAGGCGATGTTGTCCGTTCTTGGAGATCTTCGTCAGCTCGACCAGTGCAAGGCGTTGATGTTGATGTGGGGATCCGATCACCCGGACGAGAAGCCGCGCCTTGCGGTCATTGCGGCGACCTGGGCCTTGCAGTTCGGGCAGCGAGAGTTCCTCGAGGAGATCTTCGCAACGATGGATGGCGATCGGCAGGCGGCTGCGGAAGTCGCCGTCGCACTGGCGCTGCCGCTTGGAGCGGAGTACTCCGAGGTTTCCGGGGTGCGGGAGGCGATCAGCGACAGCGATGGCGTCGGTGCCGAGTGCAGGCGGAGGATCTTCGCACTCCAAGACGTGCTCTTGCTCAGCCAGCGATCGGATTCCGAGGCGTATCGGCGGCTGAGGGCGAGCGCCGAAGAAGCCCCCGACGACTTCGTCATCCAGTTGTCGATGTTGCGGGGAGCGATCGTGATTTCGGACTACGCCGCCGCCTCGCAGCAGCTTGCCGCCATGAGCAGGTGGGACTCGACGCCGATCGTGAAGCAGCAGTCGCTCGAAATCGCGCGAGGCAGCGGACGATTCGACTTGATGATCGAACAGACGCTCGACCTTCTCGATCAAGCTCCGCAAGAGTCCGCCCTGCTGGTCGGGTTGGCTCGGATGTGGGGGATGGCACGCGACCTGCCGGTCACGGTGCAGCAGCGACTGCAGTCGACGTTCGGAGTCAGCTCCGCCTCGGAGTTCTGCGATCGCCTGTTGGCTTCCGGCGTGCCGCCGCAACTGGTCCTGGTTCCGGCGATTGCGGCAGCCGTCAACGATCGTCGACTGGATCTGCTCGACCCGCTCGTGGAACGATTGGTCGCCGACCCGAGCGTCGGCGAGGAGGAGCTTGTTCAGGTCTATCTCGTGCTTCGCGACGTGGCGCCGGAGCTCACCGGCAGGATCAAGGCTCGAGCGAGCAATCTATCCGGGTCGTCATTCCGGATTCAGGGGCTGATGTTGCCGGACTCCCTGCCAGCTTCCGAGCGGATTGCGAGGCTCAAGTCGATCATGCCCGTTGGATCGGAGCAGGTGGGCGAGAGAGTCGAGGCCTGGGAGTCCGTATTGCAGTTTCTGGATTCAATCGACGCACCGACATTCAACGCGGTGGCCATCGAGGCATCCGACGCGTGCGAAGGATCGCCGAGACTCCTGCGACAGTTGCTGCTCGATCGGCGGGTCTGGAGCGATCCGGCGGTCTCCCAACAGATCATCGATGCGCTCCGTGGTTCGATCGCGGGATCTGCGCAGGAGCTGGCGACGTGGAACGCCATGTGGGTCCTCCTCAATGCTCCACAGGACGTTGAGAGGGTTCGTGAGTCGATTGCGGACTTGAACGATTTGCTCGCCTCGGACGCGGCAAACTACGGAGTCGGCCTCACGTTGTTGCGGCTCATGCTGGTATCAGCGGATGGAGATCGTGCCGCAGCGGTTCGGGTCGGGCTGCGACTGATTCGATCTCGTCCCAAGTCTGTCGAGCTGTATCCGGTGGTGATCGACTTGCTGCAGGAGTCGGGCCGTTTCGAGGAAGCCTCGGGCCTGATCTCTGAGTACGAGCGGCTTGGTGGTGGTATCGATCCGGCGCGGCAGCGGGCCAACCTTGAGTACCGAACCGGCAACTTCGATGACCTTGCGGCCTCGCTGGCGAAGATCTCGCAAGTCAGCGGAGATGCGATGGATCGAATGCGCCTTGGCGGCGCGCTTGAGGCCACCGGGGACCTGATCGGTGCCGAGAAGGCGTATCGCGAGGCCCTCGCAGCCGGACTGGGAGATCAGGCTCTCAACGGTGTGATCCGGCTCGCCTCGACTCTTACGAAGTTGGGGCGAGCCGAGGAGATCACCGGGGTCTTCGACGAATACTCCAGCGCCTACGGGGCGGAGCAGAGGTCGGTCATTCTCGCGGGCCTGCTCATGGAGTCCGGAAACGTCGATGCAGCAATCGCAGAGTTGCGATCCGCCAGCGAGCAAGCTCCCGACTTGGCGTCGGTGTGGCGGGCGCTCGCCTTCGCCTTGGCCACGAGCGGAGACGTTGCCGGGGCAGCGGATGCAACGACACGGGCTCTGCTGGTCGAGCCATCCAATCAGGAGATGGCGATGGTGGCGTTGAATTTCTCCCTCGTTGACTCGACTGCAAACCGACAGTTTCTGGAGGCGATTCCGGAGACGGTGGAGGAACTCTCGGCACTGAGCGCGGCATTGAAGGTGGTCGCCGCCTCTCGCGACGCTGCCGGAGCGATCTCCCCAGATCCCGCCGACATGGACTCGGTTCGAGCATTGGCAAGGGCGCGTCCGGACTCCCTCCCGGTCTGGTTCGCCGCGGTCTCGCTTCACTCCGCGGCCGGCCGATATCGAGAAGCGGGCGAA
The DNA here is from genome assembly GCA_029977865.1 of bacterium. Taxonomy (GTDB): domain Bacteria; phylum Planctomycetota; class Phycisphaerae; order Phycisphaerales; family SM1A02; genus VGXO01. The sequence goes on along the minus strand of JAPOKA010000001.1, from coordinate 74,174 downwards.
CTTGCGAAGCAGGCCGCAGTGCTCTTTCCGCTGGCGGAGGAGCCGGTCGGTTGGCGGGTGAGCACGGCGATTGCCGAGGGCGACATTGATGGGGCGATCGGGCTGTGTCGCGAGTGGAGGCGGCTCCGGTTCCCGGACACTGCGGAGATCGACTTCGTCCAGTCGAGGATGGAGCTCGCTCGCGGGCGGGGCGATCTGGCGTACGAGTTGCTCCAATCGCATCAGGCGAGCATCGTCGCGCGGCGCAAGAAGGATCCGATTCCCTTCCGAGTGCTGCTGGCTGCAATGCTCATGTCAGGGCGTGTCTCCGAAGCCTTGGCACTCGTCGGCGGCGACTTCTACTCCGATCAGGAGCTCCGGATTCTGTGGACCCGCAGCACCGTCATGGCGCCCTACCGATCGGCGGTGGAGGCGATGTCGCTCTACGAGTCGAAGGTTCCGCCCGATGCAGTGGCTCAGGCGGAACTGGTGGGAGAGTGGCTGAACCTTCACGAAAGGCATCCCGAGGGGGAGGGTCTTGCGCGGGCAGAGTCGCTGCTGCCACGACCCCTCCCCGAACCAGTCGATCCGGATTCTCGGCTTCAGCTCGTTGCGGCGGCGCAGGTGGCCATGGCGAGGCGGGACACGGAGACCGCCGCGGCGTTGCTCAAGTCGGTGCTCGACTCCACGCCCGCGGAGCTGGTGCAGGCGGCCAAGGAGTTCCGCACGCTCCCGCTCGCCGAACAGCAGTCGATCTTCCCAGGGTTGCTTCCGGTGATCTACGCCAAGAACAACTTGGCCATGGTCGACTTGGAGACCATGACCAACCTCGAGGAGGCCCTTTCGATGTCGGACTGGTGCATCGCATTGATGCCCGAGGTCCCGGAGTTGCATGACACTCGGGCTCAGCTGCTCCTTGCACTCGGTCGACTCTCCGAGGCCGACGAGTCGAGCACCATGGCTATCTCGCTTCGGCCAGACGCGGTGGAACTCATGATCACGGGCGCAGAGATCCTTGCCGCGAGGGACCAGACCGACGATTCCCGACGCTTGATTCAGCGGGTGAATCTCATCCTTGGAACGCAGCCGTGGCCTTCGCAGGCGGTCTTGGAGCGACTGCGAGTGCTGAACGAGTCCCGCTAGGAACGACCGGTGCCGGCTCGCTCGCCTTCTCAAACCTCGACTCCGCAACCTGCAGGGCGCCGCGGCATCGTGCTCGCCGGCGGCACGGGCACGCGGCTTCATCCGATCACCCGGGGGACCAGCAAGCAGCTGGTGCCGGTCTACGACAAGCCGATGATCTACTACCCGATCTCCGTGCTCATGCTCGCGGGCATGCGGGAGATCCTGATCATCACCACGCCCGAGGATCGCCCGGCGTTTGAACGACTGCTCGGAGACGGCTCGGACTGGGGACTGTCGATCCAGTTCGCGGTGCAGCCGCGGCCGGAAGGGCTGGCTCAGGCGTTTCTGATCGGTGAGGAGTTCCTGCGAGGCGGTCCGGCTGCGTTGATCCTCGGGGACAATCTCTTCTTCGCGACGGGTTTTCGTCGGCTGCTCTGCGCAGCGGCGGGCCGTACCGAAGGAGCAACCGTCTTCGCGTATCCGGTCGAGAATCCCAGCGACTACGGAGTGGTCGAGATGGGGCCAGACGGCCGGGCGAGGTCGATCGAGGAGAAGCCGGCTCGGCCGAAGTCGCGCCTGGCGGTGACCGGGCTCTACTTCTACGGATCGGATGTGGTCGAGGTCGCCAAGTCGATCAAGCCCTCGGCTCGCGGCGAGCTCGAGATCACCGCGGTCAACGATGCCTATCTGCGGCGGGGTGAACTTCATGTCGAACTGCTTGGTCGCGGCGCGGCCTGGCTCGACACCGGCACCTTCGATTCGATGCTGCAGGCCGCGCAGTTCGTGCAGACCATCGAGGCAAGACAGGGCTTCAAGATCAGTTGCCCCGAGGAAATCGCGTACCGCATGGGTTTCATCGACGCGGATCGACTGCGCCGGATCGCGGAGCCGTTGCGAAAGAGCGGGTACGGCGACTACCTGCTCCGCGTCCTCGAGGACGAGGAGCACGCGGAGACGCGATCATGAAAGTCACCCCGACGAGATTGGGAGGGCTTCTCGTGGTCGAGCCCGCCGTTCACGGAGACGATCGAGGTTTCTTCCTTGAGTCGTGGAACGGCCGGAAGCTCGCCGAGGCCGGCGTGGACGCCGAGTTCACTCAGGACAACCACAGCCGATCGGCACGCCACGTGCTTCGCGGCCTGCACTACCAGGCTGGTGAAGATGCTCAGGGGAAACTGGTGCGCGTCACGATCGGCGAGGTCTTCGATGTGGCGGTCGACCTGCGGCGAGGCTCGCCCACGTTCGGGCAGTGGCACGGGGAGGTCCTCTCGGCAGAGAACTTTCGCCAACTCTGGGTTCCACCAGGGTTCGCGCATGGATTCCTGGTGCTGAGTGAGATGGCCGACTTCCAGTACAAGTGCACCGGCCGCTGGAACCGCGAAGCCGAACGTGCACTCGCGTGGAACGATCCCGCGGTGGGAGTGCAGTGGCCGCTCGCCGCCGGAGTCGAGCCGGTCCTTTCCGCCAAGGACCGGGACCATGCCGCCTCGTTGTCGACCTGCGAGACCTTCCCGTGAAGGTCCTCGTGACGGGTGCAGGGGGTCAGTTGGGACGTGCGGTGCTCGCCACGGCACCTGCTTCGGTCGAGTTGACGCCGCAGAGCCGCGCGGATCTCGATGTCGGCGACGAGCGAGCGGTGGAGTCGGCGATCGCCTGCAGCAGCCCAGACGTGGTGATCAACGCAGCCGCCTACACCGCGGTCGACAAGGCGGAGTCAGAGGCCGAGGCCGCACATCGGGTGAATGCGGTCGGTCCAGGCCTGCTCGCCGCGGCCTGTCGGCGGCGGGGCGCAAGGCTCATCCACGTCTCCACCGACTTCGTGTTCGACGGGCGATCGACGCGGCCGTATCGGCCTGAGGACCCGACCGGTCCGCTCGGCGTCTACGGAGCCACCAAACTCGAGGGCGAGCGTCGGGTGTTGCGCGAACTTCCCGAAGTCGGCACGATCATCAGGACCGCCTGGCTCTACGACGCCGCCGGTCGCAACTTCGTCACCACGATGCTGCGGCTGATGTCGGAGCGGCAGATGGTGCGAGTGGTCTCGGACCAGTTCGGGACACCGACTTCGACCGATGGTCTCGCCGAGGCGATTTGGCGGACGGTGGAGAGGGGCGTCACCGGAGTCCACCACTGGACCGATGCCGGTTCGGCGAGTTGGTACGACTTCGCGGTGGCGATCTGCCGCACGGGCCAATCCATGGGGATCCTCCGCAGCGAGGTTCGCGTTGAGCCGATCTTGACCGAGGAGTATCCGACCCCCGCGAAACGACCAGCGTTCTCGGTCCTCGACAAGACCGCCACCTGGACGGCTCTTGGGGTGGCGGGAGTGCATTGGCAGGACGCCCTCGACGCAACGATCCGGAGCCTCGCCCATGAAGCCACAGCACCTTGACGGTTCGAGTCACCTCCTCGTCACCGGCGGCGCCGGCTTCATCGGCGTCAACTTCGTCCGGAGGCTGATCGAGAATCCTCACGGGCCGACGGTGACGGTGCTCGACGCGCTCACCTACGCCGGCAACCGCGAGAGCCTCGCCGACCTCGAAAACTCTCCGCGGCTGCATTTTGTCCATGCGGACATCCGTGACGGCGAGACCGTGGAGTCGCTGCTGCGTGCCTCGAACATCCGCACGATCGTCCACTTCGCCGCGGAGAGCCATGTCGATCGCTCGATCCTCGGTCCCGACGCCTTCATCGACACCAACATCGTCGGCACCCATTCGCTGCTCAAGGCGGCGAGGAGCTTCTGGATCGGCGACGAGCCCGGACCCCATCGCTTCCATCACGTCTCGACCGACGAGGTCTACGGGTCGCTCGAGCCTGCCGATCCCGCCTTCAGCGAGTCGACGCCCTACGCGCCCAACTCGCCGTACGCGGCGAGCAAGGCTGCTTCGGATCACCTTGTCCGCGCGTATCACCACACCTACGGGCTCGACACCACCATCAGCAACTGCTCGAACAACTACGGCCCGTTCCAGTTCCCCGAGAAGTTGATTCCGCTGGTGATGATGAACATGCTCGCCGGCAAGGCGCTGCCGATCTATGGCGATGGCAGCAATGTGCGCGACTGGCTCTATGTCGAGGACCACTGCCGCGGAATCGAAGCGATCCTCAAGGGCGGCGAGCCGGGACGCGTCTACAACATCGGCGGCCTCAACGAGCGAAAGAACATCGACTTGGTCCGCATTCTCTGCGCCGTGGTCGACGAGCGGTTCGCAGCCGAGCCCGCCCTCGCGACGGCTCATCCCAATTGTCCTGCGGCCCACGGCAAGCCCTGCGAGTCGCTCATCACCTTCGTCAAGGACCGCCCCGGTCACGACCGCCGCTATGCCATCAATGCCGACCGCATCGAGCGGGAATTGGGATTCCGGCCGGTCGAGACGTTCGAGACCGGCCTCGCCAAGACCGTCGACTGGTACCTCGCCCACGAAGAGTGGTGCCGCCGAATCCAGGACGGTCGGTATCGAGAGTGGGTCGATCGCCAGTACTCCGATCGACTTGCTGCCCGATAACCCGAGCGGCGGTCCCATCGAAAAGAGGGCTTCACCCCTCGCAATCCAAGCGGGAGGTCCCTACACTTCGCGTCCTCAAAGAAGCCGGTGACCTCAGCGCGGGCGATGTTCGCCCGACGAACTCCTGGGACTCCGCCGGCGACCCGGATGCCGCATCGGAAGCGGATCCGTGGTGCCACCCGGCAGTTCCCGCTCGCCCCACCGGCCAACGACCGATCCTGGGATGCGTGAAACGCCCTTCGACCGCGATGCGGTCGTCGTCATCGGTCCGCGGGACCCGATCCCTGCCGCGGCCGGAAGGTTCATCGTTCCAGTGCAAGACGTTCTCGTTTCCACCGTGCCCGCCGCCGAGGCGACGGGCTTCGCCCACCTCGGACTTCACGACTGCCTCCTCGCGGCGCTTGCCGCCGAGGGCTATCGCGAACCGACTCCGATTCAGTCTCAGGCGATTCCGCCGGCGCTGGCGGGTCGCGATCTGCTCGGCATCGCCCAGACCGGAACCGGAAAGACCGCGGCCTTCGCGCTGCCGATCCTCCACCGGCTCCTTGCCGCGTCCATGCCCGGCGCCCGACCGCCCGCCGGCCGCAAGCCCCGGGTGCTCGTGCTCTCGCCCACGCGCGAGCTTGCCGCGCAGATCGGAGAGAGCTTCGCCACCTACGGCCGCAACACCGGGCTTCGCGGCACCGTGATCTTTGGCGGCGTTGGGCAAGGGCCGCAGGTCAACGCCATCGCCCGCGGCATCGACGTGCTGGTGGCGACACCCGGACGCCTGCTCGACCTGATGGGGCAGCGGCTCGTCGATCTCTCGGGCATCGAGGTCTTCGTCCTCGACGAGGCCGATCGCATGCTCGACATGGGCTTCATCGAGCCGATCCGCCGCATCGCCGCGGCGGTGCCGGCTCGGCGCCGCACCATGCTCTTCTCCGCCACCATGCCCGAAGAGATCGAGCGGCTCGCCGATCAACTGCTCCGCGATCCGGTCAAGGTCTCGGTGGCACCGGAGTCCAGCACCGTCGAGCGGATCTCCCAGCGCCTCCACTTTGTTCCCAAGGCCCGCAAGACCGAGTTGCTGATCGAGCTCTTCGATCGCGAGCCGGTCGACCTCGCCCTGGTCTTCACCCGCACCAAGCACGGTGCCGACCGGGTGGTGAAGCAACTTCGCCGGGCCGGGATCTCCGCCGAGGCGATCCACGGCAATCGCTCGCAGGGTCAGCGGACCCGAGCACTCGAGGCCTTCCGCACCGGGCGCTCGCCGGTTCTCGTGGCGACCGACATCGCCGCACGCGGCCTCGACGTCGATGGCATCACCCACGTGGTCAACTACGACCTGCCCATGGAGCCCGAGGCGTACGTGCACCGGATCGGTCGCACCGCGCGGGCCGGAGCATCGGGCGTTGCGATCTCCTTCTGCGACGAAGGGGAGCGGGGACTTCTTCGCGAGATCGAGCGCAAGACCCGTCAGTCGATTCCTCGCGCCGCCGGCGCTGCCGATGCCGAGCGGGAACTCGGTCCCGAGCGGTCGTCGCGATCGGCTCAGGATTCAGGTGGCCGGCGCGGCCGGCAGGGAAGCGGCGGACCGCGGGGCGGTTCGAACGGCGGTGGAAAGGCACGCCGCGGCGGCCGTGGCCGCAGCGGAGCTGCTGCGGAACGGGCACCGGCCGCACCCGCCCACGCCGCGGCGGCGTCGGCCGGCGGCGGCAGGGGACGGCGTCAGGCATGGCGCCCGTTCGCCAAGGCCGGCGGTGGCGCGAGGCGTTGAACCAGCGCACTCGGTCCACGCAGCGCACGGCATGGTGAGCACGAATGAGCACGCTCCTCACCGCGCGGCAACTTCAGCGGGCGCTTCCGCAACGGACCCTCTTCGAGGGCGTGTCGATTCACCTCGAGGAAGGTGATCGGCTTGGCCTCATCGGCCCCAACGGCGGCGGCAAGAGCACGCTGCTCAAGATGCTCGCCGGCTTCGAGGAGAGCGACGGCGACGGCGAGATCGTGCGCCGCCGCGGGCTTCGCGTCGCCTACGTTCCGCAGGAAGATCGCTTCCCGGCGGGGGCGACGGTCCGAGAGGCCGTGCTCGAGGGGCTCGCGTTGGCGATTTCGAGCGGCGCGATCCTGCCCCTGGCAGACCACGAGCAGGCCACGCGTGCCGCGATCGTGCTGACGCAGCTCGGCTTCGGCGATCTCGATCAGCCCTCGGATCGACTGTCCGGGGGTTGGCTCAAGCGGCTCGCACTCGCACGGGGCCTCGCGCTCGAGCCCGATCTGCTGCTGCTCGACGAGCCCACCAACCACCTCGATCTCGAGGGGGTGCGCTGGCTCGAACGCTTCGTGAAGTCCGCGGAGCCGGCCATGGTCTTCGTGACCCACGACCGCCGCTTCCTCGAGGAGACCGCCACCCGCATCGTCGAACTTTCGAAGGCCTATCCGGGCGGCACCTTCGAAGCGGTCGGCAACTACAGCGCCTTCCTGCGGCGGCGCAACGAGTTCATGGACGCCCAACTCGCGGCGCAATCGACCTTGGCGAACCGAGTCCGTCGCGACGAGGCGTGGCTTCGACAGGGGGTGCAGGCTCGCCGCACGCGAACCCAGTCGACGGTCGAGGCGGCCTCGGCGCGTCGAGAGGCGCTCGCGGAGTCGCGCGAGCGGACGGAGGCGCCGAAGCAGGTGGCCTCCATCGAGTTCCAGTCGACCGATCGTCGCACGCGACGGCTGGTGACGCTCGAGGGCGTCGCCAAGTCGATGGGAGGCCGTTCGCTCTTCACGCAACTCGAGCTCGAACTGTCGCCCGGCGAGCGCGTAGGGCTGCTCGGCCCCAACGGCTCCGGCAAGACCACTCTCCTGCGGGTGATCGCCGGCGAACTCGAGGCGGATGCCGGCCGCATCGAGCGTGCGCCGTCGATACGCACCGTGGTGTTCAGCCAACATCGCTCGGCGCTCGACCCCAGCCGGACCCTGCAGGAATCGCTCTGCCCGGTAGGCGATCACGTCGACTTTCGAGGCGGCGCGATGCACGTGACCGCCTGGGCGAAGCGCTTTCTCTTCGAGCCGAGCCAGTTGCCGACACCGGTGGGCCGACTCTCCGGTGGTGAGCAGGCGCGGCTGCTCGTCGCGAACCTCATGCGGGAGCCCGCCGATCTGCTGCTTCTCGACGAGCCCACCAACGATCTCGACATTCCGTCGCTCGAGGTGCTCGAAGGGGCGCTGCTCGAGTTCCCAGGAGCGATGGTCCTGGTCACCCACGACCGCTTCATGCTCGAGCGGGTGGCGACGGAGTTCGTGGGGTTTCTCGCCGACGGCCACGCCCGGAGGTTCGCGTCGATCGAGCAGTGGGAGCGTGCCGTCGCATCGGCCGCGCCCGCTGCTGCGGAGGCGCCTCGCGCTGCGGCGACGTCCCGATCGGGCTCGACCCCACCGGGATCGCTCGATGCGAAGCCGTCACGCCGCAAGCTCTCCTACAAGGACCAGCGCGAGTACGACGGCATGGAATCCTCGATTCTGGAGGCGGAGCGCGAGGTCGAACGGCTCGAGCAGGTCACCCGTGATTCCGCGACCATCGCCGATCACGCTCGCTCCGCCGAGGCCTTCGCGGCGTTGGCTGCGGCAAGCGAACGGGTGAAGCGGCTCTACGAGCGTTGGGCCGAGTTGGAAGCGATGACCGGTGGCTGAGCGAGATTGCTCACCCGCCGACCTCGCGTTCGCGGCGTCCGCGGCGTGGTGCAGCGTCCCTCACCAATGACACGACGGCCCCTTGCGGAGCCGTCGTGCAACAGTCACAAGCGTGGGTTGGACTCAGCCGCGACGACGCGAGCGAGCAAGTCCAGCCGCCGCGAGCAGTGCGACAGCGCCGGGCGTCGGCACCACGGTGTAGGCGAGGAACGCGCCCGCCACCGACGGATCGCCCCAACCAGTGGTGGCGGGGTCCGGTCGCGACAGGTGGTCGACGCCCGGGTCGTTGCCGCCGCCGCTGGTGGCGACATCGAACCAGAAGGTTTCGCCGATTTCGACTCCGAGCCAGGCCATCGAAACGGACCAAGTGACCTTGTTCGATCCGATCATGCTCTGATCGTTGTCGCCGGTGGCATCGAGATTCCAGTCGGTGCCATTGAAGGCCCACTGCTGGGAGTTGCCGCTGGGCTGGTCAACCCACGAACCGATGAAGCGGTTGATGCCCCCTGGATTGGCCGACCCGATGTCGATGGGACGGTTCCAAGGGTTGGAGATGGTGCTCTCCGATCCGGTGTTGAAGAAGAAGAGGTATTTGGTCCAGCTCTGGAAGCCGGACGTCGTGACGGTGAAGTGGACGTTGAATTCGTCGTTGGTCACCGTCACATGGAAGATGTCGAGGTTGGTGAAGCCATTGTCGAAGAGGTCGCCGGTGGCGTCGGAGTAGGTGGTGCCGCCGGCGGCCCAAGACGATCCGGCAATCAAGCCAACGGTGGCGACGGACGCGATCCAACACTTCATGAGTCTTTCTCCGAGGTCCTGATGCGAAGGGAAACCGCGGGAATCCGCGGTCAGAGCGGGCGAACCCACCCCACGAAACTAGCCCGAAGACTGCTTTCGGCAAATGCCAATCGCTGGTTTTTCGGACGATCGGAAGGTGATTCCGGCCCGGCAGGGCGGTTCGTGGCCGGACTCGAGGCAGATCGAGACCCGACACCTCGCTGCGAGGGCCTCCCTCCTGGCGACCGAGCGGCGGTTTCAGCGGCGGGGTGGCACTGAACGCGGATTCGGCGCAGGGCGGCGAAGGGGTCACCGCAGGGCTCGCCCGGGGCGATCTCAGCCCGGGTTGGATCGCCGCTGGCGAGCCGACCGTCGCAAGTTTGGAAGATCCCGCCACCGAATGGTCGCCTTCGCCTTGACCCCACCCGGCGAGGAGGCAAGGTGGAGGGTCCGAGTCGAGATCGTTCCGACGGAGAGAGGGAATCCATGAACTCATCGAGCGTCACCGCAGTCGTCGCGACCGTCGCGATCGCCGCGGCGTCCGCAGCCTCTGCCGCGGAAGTCACCTACACCTTCTTCCTCGACGGTGCGACCGGCTCGTTCGCGGGTGAGAGCTTCACCGACACCGACGTCTCCTGGACACTCTTCGCCGACACCGCCGATGTGCAGCCTGGTTCACCCCGGGGCTTCAACGTGACCCCGCTCTCGGGCGAGGTGGAGGTGGGTGACTTGGCCGCTCCGATCACCGAAGCGCTGATCGCCAACTCCGCGGTCTGGACTTACACCAACGACAGCCAAGGCCTTCGAATCGGCTTCGGGATCTACGACCCCTTCGAGAGCTTCACCTCCGGAAGCTACGAAGGGCCACTCGGCTGGAGCATGGTCACCTCCTTCAGCGGTGCCGCCGTCGGAACCGAGAGCATCCTGCGGGCAGTTCAGGACCAGGGCATCGCGACCACCGCCGGACTTCTGATCGTCACCAGCTACGCCACCGCCTCCTTCACGGCCACGGTGGTGCCGGCGCCAGGCGTGCTCGCGGCGATCGCCTTGGCTGGCCTCGCGTCGCGGCGGCGCCGCTGAGGAATCTCGACGGCCCGTTCGGATCGAACGGTGGCGGCGTGGCGGCGGGATTCGAGCCGGAGGCGGCGGGGCGGCGCGTCCGCTAGATTCCGCGTCCCATGCCGACCCCAAGCCTCCCGATCCTCCAGTTCGTCTGCTCCAACTACCGCAACTTCAATGCTCGCGCCACCCGCGACGCGCTCTTTGCCTACTGGGACCACGTCTCCGCGGGCGGCCGCATGTTCTGGGCGGTCGCCGGCGCCATGAGTTCGGCTCAGTTGGGCATCTCGCTCGCGCCGGCGATCCGCGCCGGGCTCGTCCACGGCCTCTCGGTGACCGGTGCCAACCTCGAGGAGTCGCTCTTCCGGCTCGTCGCCCACGACCACTACAAGGACTTCCCCGAGTACCGCTATCTCACCAAGGCCGACGACACCCGGATCCTCGAGCAGCGGATGCGGCGAGTCACCGACACCAGCATTCCAGAGGACGAGGCCTTCCGGGCGGTCGAGAAGATCCTCGTTCCGATGTGGAAGGACGCCTCGACGCGGGGCGAGCGACGCTTCTGGCATCAGTACTTCTACGACCTCATCAAGGCGCTGCCGAAGGCGATTCACCAAGGTGATCCGACCCAGTGCTGGCTCCTCGCTGCCGCGAAGGCGAACCTGCCGATGGTGGTGCCCGGCTGCGAGGACTCGACCTTCGGCAACATCTTCGCCTCGCACGTCAAGCACGGCGACTGCACCGCGGCGATCGTCAAGAGCGGCATCGAGTACATGGCGCAGTTCTACGACGACTACCGCGAGCTCTCGAAGGGCCGCGGCGTCGGCTTCTTCCAGATCGGCGGCGGCATCGCCGGCGACTTCCCGATCTGCGTGGTGCCGTCGATCAAGTACGACCTCGAGAAGCCGGTGAAGCCGTGGGCGTACTTCTGCCAGATCTCCGACTCGACCACCTCCTATGGGTCCTACTCGGGCGCCACGCCCAACGAGAAGATCACCTGGGACAAGCTCACCGAGAAGACCCCGATGTTCGTGATCGAGTCCGATGCGACCATCGTGGCGCCCCTCATGCTGCAGGCGCTGCTCGAAGCGAAGGCGAACCCCAAGGCCGCCGACGCGATGATCAAGGCCTCGCGGGCAGAGACCCGCAAGGCCCGCGCGCGGCGATGATCCGGCGATCGACTCGCCGTGGTCGCGGCTCAGGGAGTCGTGGTGACTGATCCACGAGCGTCGTCCGGAGCGGCGTACTCGCGTCGAAGTGCCTCGAGGCGGGCAAGCATCGCCTGCTCGAGCGCCGCGTTTTCTTCGAGACCGGCGAGGTTCCGGCGCTCCTCCGGATCGACGTCGAGGCGGTAGAGCTCGAGGAGCGGGCGACCGTCCTCGCCGACGAGATCGATGTAGCGAATGAGCTTGGCGTCCCGGGTGGCGACGCCTTCGTGCCGCGGCACGGTGTGGGCGCCGCGGGACTCCTCGAAGCGGTAGTAGACCGCGTCGCGCAGGGCCTCTTCGGCGCCGGCGCGACCGGTGAGCACCGGAACGAGACTTCGGCCCTGCATGTCCGCAGGAATCTCGACGCCGGCGGCCTCGAGGAAGGTCTCCGCGAAGTCGAGGTTCTGGGCGAGGGCGTTCGAGGTCGACCCCGCCTCGACCTCGCCGGGCCAGCGCACCACGAGCGGCGTGCGGAAGCTCGGCTCGTACATCCAGCGCTTGTCGAACCAGCCCTGCTCGCCGAGATACCAGCCCTGATCGCTGGTGTAGACCACGATGGTGTCGTCGGCGATGCCGAGCCGGTCGAGGGTCTCGAGAATGCCGCCGACCGAGTCGTCCACGCCCTGCGCGGTTCGGAGGTAGTTCTTGGCGTAGCGCTGAAACTTCCAGCGGGCCAGTTCCTCCGGCGTCATCTGCTTGATCGACTCGGCGAGCGCGGCGTTCTCCTCCGCGTGCGTCGCGTCGTAGGCGGCGAGCGCCTCGGCGGGCACGCGGGCGAGTTCGTTGGCCATCCAGCGGTCGAGTTGCGAGACCTCCTCGCCGGGGAAGAGGGTGGTGGGGTCGACCTTGAGGTCGTAGAGCCACGCGAGATCGCGATCGATCTGCATGGTCTGGATCGCTCCCGCCGGCGATCGGCGATCTGGCGCGTCGAAGAAGCTCGGCGGCAGCGGGATCTCACCCTCCTCGAAGAGCTCGAGATGCCGCGGATGCGGCATCCAGTTCCGGTGCGGGGCCTTGTGATGCACCATCAGCAGGAAGGGGGTGCCTTCCTTCGCGCCTTCGGCGAGGGCCTCGAGCCGAGCGGTCGCCGACTGATGGATGAGATCGGTGGTGTGACCTTCGAGCCGAGTCCGCTCGCCGTCGACGATGAAGACCGGATTCCAGTAGTCGCCTTGTCCGACGAGGATCTCGGAGTGGTCGAATCCGCTCGGGGCGCTCGAGAGGTGCCACTTGCCGATCATCTCGGTGCGGTAGCCGGCCTTCTGCAGCAGCTTCGGAAAGGTCTGCTGATCACCGTCGAACTTCTGCCCGTTGGTGGCGAAGCCGTGGGCATGGCAGTGCTTGCCGGTGAGGATGGTGGCACGCGACGGTCCGCAGATCGCGTTGGTGACGCTGGCACGATCGAAGCGCATGCCTTCGCGGGCGATGCGATCGATGCCTGGAGTCTCGATCACCCCTGGCGCCGCCGAGGCTCCGTAGCAGGAGATCGCCTGCATGCAGTGATCGTCGGCCATGATGAAGACGATGTTGGGCCGCGTCGCCGGAGCTTCGGACTGCCCGAAGAGCGCAGACGTCGCCAACGCCGCGAGCAGCACGGAAGTCGTTCGTGGATTCATGGCCACAGACTAACGGCGCCGCGAGTCGGCTTCGGTCCGCCGATCAGGCGGGCGGATCGAGCAGCAGGGTCCGAATCGTGTTTCCACCTTCGTCTCGCCACGCCAGCAGCAGGCGCGGCGACTCGCCGGGAAGCACGACCAGGCGAGGGAATCCCGCGAGGCGACCCAGATGGATCGGCGCCGCAAGCACCGCGGGGCCAAGCGAACCGTCGCGGGCGATCCGCCGCAGGGCGATCGAGCCCTGGTCCTTCGCCCGCTCGAGCGGCGGTTCGAGCCCAACGGGCGGATCGAGCCGATCGACCCAGCAGGCGATCGCATCGCCGTCGGGCAGCATCACCAGATCGGTGCGGCCGATGCTGGTTTCGGAGAGTTCGAGCGGCGCGGAGAAGGTCGCGCCGGAGTCGTCGCTTCGCGCCGCCAGCACTCGAGGGGGGCTGGGGTCGTCGAGATCGCCGAAGGCGGCCGTGAACCACGCCACGCAGACCTCCGACCCGCGGGCTGCGATCGCGGGACCGTTGACCGGGCACCCCGGCATGATCCAGCCGTCGCGCGAGACCGGCATGGGCGTCGTCCACTCGCGACCGACCCGTCGCACGATGAAGATGTCGCGCTCCTCGTTGGGCCCGCGGTCGCGGTAGACGACCACCGGTCCCGACTCGGTGTTGGCCGCGTCGGTGTCGCAACACTCGCAGACTCGCGCGTCGAGCCCGCGGGAAGCTGGGGCGACGCTGGCTTCCTCGGCGGCGGCGATTGCGTCGGTCGCGATCGCCACGGTGCGGAGCGTCATCGGCCCGCCCTCGCCGCCGTGATCGTCGTGCCCATGACCGGCGCCGGGCTTCTGTTCGGTCATCTCGCGGCCATCGAGCCAGAAGGCCATCACACCGCCCGTAGCAGGCAGCATCGAGACGAAGCCGTGTTCGACGGCGCGCGCGTCGTCGTGAAGCCAGCCGAGGTCGGTCCAGGTCGCGCCTTCGTCGGTCGAACGCGAGAGTCTGACGCCGTAGGCGTAGGTGCCTTCGGCGATCTTGCGGAGATCGTGGGCAAGCAGCGATCCGTCCGGGAGCCTTCGCACCGCGGGCCGATCGGCCCAGTTGGCGAAGAGATCCGGGCGCTCGGCGACGGTTTGGGGCGTGGTCCAGACCGGCGTGGCGTTCGGATCGAAGCGGCTGAATCGAACCGCCGCGGCTCCCTCTCCGGGCTCGATCCAGGTCGCGAGCACCCCCGAGCCGTCCTCCACAAGCTCGAGGCCGAACGATCCGGCGGCAGCGGGCGGGTCGCAGGCGGTCGGCGGCGCCGCGATGCTGGGGAGGCCAAGGACCATCGGCAAGACCACTCCCGCGAAGGCGCGGGCGGCAACGGATCGGCTTCGAAGGGTTGTCGAGTTGGATCGCATGACGGAGTGTTCTACTCGCCCCGGGGTCGGTAGGGGGTGCGGAGGCGATCCGATGCCGATCGACGCCGCCGGCAATTCGGGGATACTCCAGCGATGCGCCCACCGCCCGCATCGACCCTCGAACTCACCCCTCGCCACCGTGGCGTCGCGTCGATCGTCGGCGAGGCCTTGGGTCGGACCGGCGGCCTGCTGCGCCTGGCCCCGTGCTGGGTGCCGCGCTCGTTCCTGCAGCCGGGCCGTCGGCTCAAGCTGCATCCGGACGACCTCTACGCCTTCGGGCTCGAGCGAGGCGGCATCGACGAGCGGTGGTTCGCCTCGACCACCGAGGCCGCCAACGAGAATCGCACTCCCGACGAGGGGCTCTCGTGGTGCGTGGTCGGTGGCGAGAAGTTCACGCTGCGGCAGGCAGTCGAGGAGTGCGGCGCGGATCTGGTGGGCGAGCGAATCTGGGCGCGGTACCGCCGCTGGCCGGTCTATGCGAAATTCTTCGACAACATGGGACCGATCCCGCACCACATGCATCAGGACGACGCGCAGGCGGCGTTGGTGGGGCAGGAGGGCAAGCCAGAGGCCTACTACTTCCCGCCTCAGCACAACCCCGTCGGCAACAACTTCCCGCACACCTTCATGGGCCTCGCTCCCGGCACCACCAAGGCTCAGGTGCGGCACTGCCTCGAGCGCTGGCGGCACGGTGACAACGGGATCCTCGATCTCGCCCAGGCCCACCGGCTGAAGGTCGGTTCGGGTTGGATCATGGAGCCGCGGGTGCTGCACGCGCCGGGATCGCTCTGCACCTACGAGCCGCAGTGGGGCAGCGACGTCTTCGCGATGTACCAGTCGCTGGTCGAGGGCCGGGCGGTGCCGTGGAGCCTGCTGGTCAAGGACATGCCGCCGGACCGCCACCAGGACCTCGACTACATCGTCGATCAGCTCGACTGGGAGAAGAACGTCGATCCCGAGTTCAAGCGCCATCGCTATCTCGAGCCGGTGGTGGCGGCGGAGGGCTCGGGCTGGGTCGACCGCTGGGTGATCTACGGGACCTTCGACGGCTTCCAGCGATTCACCGCCAAGGAACTCACGCTGTCGCCGGGAGCCTCCTGCACCATCGCGGATTCCGGCGCCTACGGACTGACCTGCGTGCAGGGCGGTGGCACCATCAACGGCGAGCCGCTCTCGAGCCCGGTCATGATCCGTTTCCACGAACTCACCCACGACGAGTGGTTCTGCTCCGAGGCGGGGGCCCGTCGCGGCGTCGAGTTCCGCAACACCTCCGAGGTCGAGCCGCTGGTCTGCCTGCGCTACTTCGGACCAGAGACCCAACCGGACGCGCCGCCGGTCGGCGCCCATCTCGTCACGTGATTCTGCCCGGAGAAGGAACCTCGCATGCAACTGCACAACGCCATGTGGCCCGGACTCGTCGGCAAGGAGCCGGGCACCGACCATCCTCCGATCTCGCTCGATCGCATGCTCGAACTGACCGCCGCCGCCTCGGTGAACGGCACTCGCTTCGACGGCGTCGATCTCTTCCTCTTCCATCCGCATGTCGATCCAGACGCGAGCCGGGACGAGATCCGTCGCCTTGCCGATTCGATCGCCGCGAAGGGGCTCGCGGTGGGCTCGCTGGTCGCGCCGGTGTGGCCGGGCACGGTGGGCGACAGCGCCATGGGATCGGTGGAGCAGCGGGGGAAGTTCATCGATGCGGTGCGGAAGTCCTGCCGGATCGCCCGCATCCTCAATGAGCACGGAGTCCGCCGCTACGGCGTCATTCGCATCGACAGCGCCACGCCCACCAAGGCTGCCGCGGGCAACGAAGCCAAGTCGATCAAGCGGATCGCGGCGACCTTCCGCGAGGCGGGCATGATCGCGGCTGGCCACGGCGAGCGGCTCGCCGCGGAGGGCGAGGTCTGCTGGGCGGGCATGCATTCGTGGAAGGCGATGCTCGCACTTCTCGAAGCGGTCGATCTCCCCGGCACGGTGGGATTCCAGGCCGATCTCGCCCACACCTATCTCTATCTCCTCGGCGTCAACGCGCCCAAGTGCGCGATGCTGCCCAAGAAGCACACCCCCAAGCAGTTTCAGCGGGCCTACGCCAAGCTGGTCGAGAGGCTGCGGCCGTGGACCATCGATTTCCACGTCGCCCAGAACGACGGCACCGTGCACGGCACCGGCGCCCACGACAAGACCGGCCGCCACTGCCCGGCGGACGATCCCAACGGACGCCTCGACATTCCCGCCTGCGCCACGCAGTGGCTCGAAGGCGCCGAAGGGCGTGGCATCCGGCACCTCTGCTGGGATGGCTGCATGTTCCCCAACGAGATGCTCGAGCGGCAGGAGACCTGGAACACCATTCTCGACGCCATGATCGCGGTGCGCGACGCTCGCGCCGCCGGGAGTTCGACCCAGTGAACGATTCCTCCGCCTCCACCGCACGCGGTCGAGACCTCCGCATCGGCCTCGTGGGCTACGGATTCATGGGCCGGGCCCATGCCAACGCCATCCGTCAGGTGCCGCACTTCTTTCGCGAGTCGCGCCGCCCGGTGCTGCAGGCGGTGTGCGGCCGCGACGAGGGCGCCTGCCGCGCCTTCGCCTCGGCATGGGATGCGGCCCACGTCGAGACCGACTGGCGGCGACTGGTCGAGCGCGAGGATGTCGACGCCGTCGACATCTGCACCCCCAACGACTCGCACATGGAGATCGCGCTTGCGGCGATCGCCAACGGAAAGATGGTTCTCTGCGAGAAGCCGATCGCCCTCGACGGCGACCAAGGCCGCCGCATGGTGGAAGCGGTCGAATCGGCGGGGCTCCCGAATCTGGTCTGGTTCAACTACCGCTTCCTGCCTGCGGTGACCCTCGCCCGGAACATCGTGGCGGCGGGCGAACTCGGGAAGGTCTTCCACTACCGCGCGAACTTCCTGCAGGACTGGACGATCTCGGCGGAGGTCCCCCAGGGCGGCACCGGGTTGTGGCGGCTCGACGCCAAGGTCGCGGGCTCCGGCGTCACCGGCGATCTGCTGGCCCATTGCATCGACACCGCCCGCTGGATCAACGGCGAGATCGTCTCGGTCTCGGCGATGACGGACACCTTCGTCAAGGAGCGGGTGCACACCGCGACCGGCCGCAAGGAGCCGGTCGGCATCGACGATGCCTGCGCGTTCCTCGCCCGCTTCGCCAACGGCTCCATGGCGGTCTTCGAATCGACCCGCTACGCCCGCGGCCACAAGGCGCTCTACACCTTCGAGATCAACGGCGAGCACAAGTCGCTTGCGTGGGATCTCCACGACCTGAACCGCCTCGCCTACTTCGATCACGCCGTGCCCGGCGATCGGCGCGGCTGGAGCAGCATCCACTGCACCGACGGCGACCACCCCTACGCAGGGAAGTGGTGGGTGCCGGGACTGTGCCTGGGCTACGAGCACTCCTTCGTGCACGGGCTGCATGAATTCATGCGACGCCTCGACGATCCTTCGATCGAACAGCGCTATCCCGACTTCCGCGATGCGCTTCGGACCCAACTGGTCTGCGATGCGGTCCTCGAATCCGCCCGATCGCAGCGGTGGGTCGAGGTGGCGAAGGCCTAGCCGCCCTTCGTTCTCTCGCCTGTTCCGGATCGCCTCGACGCTCGGCGCGGGTGGGTCGGCTTCGAACCGCCGTTACACGTGGGGGTACGCCCCTGCTCCGCCACCTTGCGGTCGCGGGGCCAACCGGAGCCTCGCGCGTCGGTCGCCCCACGGATCGAGCGTGGCGCAGGATCAGCCCCAGGGGCCGCCGAAGAGCACGATCGCACCCACGCAGAGCAGGAAGTAGGGCACCAGCGCCGCGGCGCCGGCGTAGTCCTTGGCGACCCGTTGCCCGAAGAAGAGCATCACGATGTTGAGCCCCGCGAGCTGCGCGGCCCCGAGGGCCAGCGAAGCGCTCTCGGAAACGGCAACCTGCACGGCGCCGGCCGCGGCGAGCCCGCCGGCGGCACACTCGGTGATGGTGACCACTACCAGCATCGGGAACACCTGGCCCCGCAGCGGAGACTTTCCGAAGTGCTCGTTGAGCCAGGCGAGGTTTCCCTTGAAGTCGAAGACCTTGTCGAGTCCCGATTGCAGGAAGAGAATCGCGAGCATCGCCGCCGCCAGCAATTGGGCCGAGACCAGTGGATCGAGAAGTCGTTCAAACATCGGCCGCTCGCGCCTCCTTCGCCATGGGTTCGCTCCCGCCCGCCCGACTCTCGGACCACGAGAATCCGCGGTGGAGGTTGCGAAGCGTACCTTCAACCTGAGTGGACATCGCCATTCTCGAAAGGGCCGATCGATCGCTACACTCGATCGGATGACCAGGGCGTCGAGGCCGAAGAAGGCCGCCAAGGCAGGTGCACGGACGCGATCGCCACGACATCGCCCCGAGGATGCGCGCGGCATCATCGTCAGGGCGGCGATCGACTTCCTCGCGAAGCGCCCGTATCGGGAGCTCAACGTCGGCGTGCTGATGGCTGCGACGCCGCTGAGTCGTCCCGCGTTCTACCGCTACTTCACCGACGTCGAGGACCTGATCGAGCAGCTGCTCGCGGAGTTCGAGCGCGGCATGCAGGATCATGCGATCCCGTGGTTCAGCCGCGAAGTCACCACCGCGGCCGACTCCATTCGGCAGTTTCGCGCGTCCATGGAGGGCTTGACTCGGATCGTGGCCGCGAGCGGCCCCCTCTACCGAGCGATCTCCGAGGCGGCGTCGATGCACCCGGGCCTTGAGCAGATGTGGAGTCGGTTCATGGGCGATTGGGACTCCGCGGTCGCGCGGCGGATACGGCTCGAGCAGCAGGCCGGATTGATCGAACCGGCGCTCGAGAGCGATCGCGTCGCCCACGCCTTCAACCGGATGGATGCGGCACTGATGATCGAGGCCTTCGGGAGAGGCCGGGCTCGACCAGCGGACATCAAGCGGGTGGTCGACACGATGTGCGAGGTCTGGATCCGAGTGCTGTGGCCCGCCGATTCGGCGAGATCCTCGGCGAAACCTGCCGATCGTCGGCGGACGCGAAGCCGAGCCGACTGAGGCGTACGGTTCTCCGCGAAGAGTTGACATCGTGTCAGTTCGGGTCTACAAGCGGGGGGGGATCTGACGCAGTCCCCTCGTGATCGCCTTCGGGGGGGGCTGATCGCGGCCGCGCCAACCTCGTATCAGGAGACCGAACTCGATGAACTCATCTGGCCGATTCGGCATCGCCGCCACCGTGTTGCCCGCCGCCGTCGCGGTGGGACTCCCCCAAGCCGTGCCCCCGGCGCCCGACGCGACGCCCGGATTCAAGCAGCGAATGCCGGAGGCGATCCTCACTCCCGACATGGTCGAGAGCTCGATCGGCACCCTGCGCTTCTTCGACGGGATGCCGGATGCCGCGACGGTCGAGGCGGTCTACGACAACCTCGACCGGATGCGAGCGGTCGAGGTCTTCCTCGACTTCATCCCCGCTGCGTCGGTCGAGGCGCTGCGGCGGGGCATGGCGAGCGTCGGCGTCGACGAGTGCAACGAGATCATGCTCTATGAAGAGCTGATGGACTCGAACAGTCTCTTCCTCACCGGCAACACCGACACCGTCTACGCGATCGGACTGCTCGACCTCGAGAAGGACGGCCCGATCGTCGTCGAGATTCCGCCCGGTGCCGGCCCCGGAACCGTCAACGACGCCTTCTTCCGATTCGTGGTGGACATGGGCGCGCCGGGGCCCGATCGCGGCAAGGGCGGCAAGTACCTGATCGTCCCAGAAGGCTACGAAGGAGAGATCCCCGACGGCTACTTCGTGGCGCGAAGCCCCTCGCGGATCAACTGGCTCCCGCTCCGCGGAATGCTCAAGGACGGCAAGACCGATGCGGCCCGCGCGATGTGGACCCAGGGCCTCAAGGTGTATCCGCTCGCGCAGGCCGACAACCCGCCGCCAATGAAGTTCATTGACGGAACCGGGAAGGTCTTCAACACCATCCATGCCAACGACGCGAGCTTCTACGAGGAGATCGACGACGTGATCCAGCGCGAGCCGATCGACTTCATCGATCCCGAGCTGCGCGGCAACCTCGCGGCGATCGGCATCCAGAAGGGGCGGACCTTCGCCCCGGACGCCCGCATGCGGCGGATTCTCGACGATGCGGTGGCGATCGGAAACGCCACTGCGCGGACCCTGGCGTTCCAGACCCGCTCCGAGACCGCGCGGCTCTACCCCAACAGCGTCTGGTTCAGCGCCTTCGACGGCGAGGACTATCGCTGGCTGATCGATGACGGCAACGGCGGTCGCAACAAGGACGCCCGGACGAGGTTCTTCTACATCGCCACCGTCAACACCCCGGCCATGGTGCTGAAGCTTCCGGGACTCGGTTCGCAATACGCGCTGGCGGCCAGCGATTCGAGCGGGGACTACCTCGACGGCTCGAACACCTATCGCCTGACCCTGCCGCCCAATCCGCCGGCAAAGGACTTCTGGTCGCTGGTGGTCTACGACCCGCAGACTCGTTCGATGCTCCAGACCGACCAGCCCTATCCCAGCAAGAACAGCCAACGCAATCGCGACCTGGTCGCGAATCGGGATGGTTCGTACACCATCTGGTTCGGGCCCGCGGCGCCGAAGGGACACGAGACGAACTGGATCCAGACCGTGCCCGGCAAGGCGTGGTTCCTGTGTCTGCGCCTCTATGGTCCGCTCGAGCCGTGGTTCGACCAGACGTGGCGGCCGGGCGAGATCGAGAAGGTCAAGTGAGCCTCGAACCGGTCGCGGTCTCGTCGCCCGAGCCGGCGACGGTGCCGGACGACCGACATCGCACCTGAACTGCGAGCCGCCCGCGAGGGCGGCTCGTTGTTCGTCGGGGACAAGCTCGATCGTGTCGCGGCAGTGGGGCCGCGGCGGGCTCGCCTCAGGTCTGCGGAGCGTCGGCTGCGCGAGGTGATGTGACCATCGCCTCGAATGCAGCAGCCAAGAGGACGCCGAGGGTGTAGCAGGGCAGATCGCTCCACTCGAAACCGATGCCAAGCAGGAGATGACCAAGGGTCGTTGTGCGAATGGCGTCGAGCCACTCGGGATGCCACAACTGGCTGAACTCGACGATGAACGCGAAGGCGAGGGCGATCGCGCCGCGACGTCGAACGGTGGCGCTCGGGGCGATCACGCCCATGAGCAGGTAGGCGACCACCGCCCACAGGACGTCGCCGGCGTAGGTCGCGATGAACTCGGGAAACGCCGACGGAAAGCGTCGCGTCGCGAGACCGAGCGGAATGACCGCGAGCGCGATCGCGGCGAACACCAGTCGGCGTCGCATCGGCGTGGTCATCAAGTCGCGATCCGACTGACGCCGAACCGACGCGCGAGGAGCCCTATGCCAAGCAACGCGATCCCCGGCGATGCAAACACGAGAAACCACGGGCCCGCCGGCGGACGATCGCCCGCGAGCAGGAGCAGCCCGTGGAACCCGAGCAAGCTCGCGAGGGTGATCGAGCCGCCGAGGATCTCGCGGAACCACGCGACGATCATGCCGATCGCGATACCGATCGGAAAGCACGCGAGCAGCAACCACTCGAAGGCGCTCGGCTTGGCGCCCCCGCTTGTCGCGAAGAGAACGAGCATCGCGAGGCTTGCAAGGCTCGCGAGCCGCGCCCACCAGCGGGCGACCCGCAGCCAGAGTGGACCGGTGTTGGGAACGTGGCGATCGGGTCCGAGCCGCGGAGGCATCTCGCGAATCCTCGATCGGCGACATCGTCTCGGCAAGAGCCTCGACCATCGAGTGGCTGTGTGTGGGGGTGTCCAGTTCGTGACCGCGATCGCGACCCTCGGGGGGCCGGAGCCGGTCGCGAGCGCCAGCTTCACGATGGTGCGTCCGGCGGCACAGTCGGTGGCGCCAGCGGGGTCGGTGGCGGCGGCGCGGTCGGAAGCGGCGGCGCGAGCGAACGGCGTTGCTTGCGCTTCCACGAGAAGACCAGCAATGCAGGCAGGAACACTCCGACCACGAAGATCCCTCCGGGGATCCAGCCCGCGAGCAGGGTCGCGACGGGACCGGAGTCTGCGTATGCCTCGTCCGGAGCGTCGGGCAGCGCCTGCCAGACGCGGTAGTACTTGTCGTGACCAAAGGCCAGCCCGGCCCAGACCGCCACGATGCCCACGAGAAGCAGCGGAATCCTGCCGAGCCACGAGCGGTTCCAGGCGGCCAGCACCGCTGCGGCGACGCCCGCGGCGAGGCCGACTCCCGCGACGATCCAGAACGCGGTGAACTGGGATTGGAGCCCCTTCATCAGGATCGTCTGCTGGAGCCCGAAGAACGAAAGCCCGCCGATGAGCAGGGCGGAGCCGATTCCCAGTAGCGCCTGAGGACCGCGTCGCCGCCGGTCAAACGTCGAGGAGTCGGCTGGGTCGAATGCTCGGCCGCACTCGGGGCACCGGCCCGCTTCGAGGCCGCTGAGCCGGTATTCGCAGCTGATGCAGTACATGCCGTGCTTGTCGGCCGAGGGACCGCCGAGGCGTCGAAGAACTGCCAGTCGGGAGGGGCACGGCGAGACGACTTCGGTCGGTGCGAAGCGGGGCGGTCCCGCACCGGCGACCCGCCGACCGGAAGCACCACAACCCTCCCGACCGGCGCGAACCGCCGCCCGGAGCGACACGAAGTCTTGTCGCTCCGCGTGATCGGGGCATACTTCCCGAGCATTCCTCGACACCGCTTGCAGGCGTTGCTCAATCGACCTGACGAGAGTCCCCATGCATCGATTCCACGCTTCCCTCGGACTGGGCCTCCTCTTCGGGTTGGCCGCCGCAAGCCTCACATCGCCGACGAGCGCAGCCGATGGCCGCGGTGGTGGCCAGGTACGTCCGTCCGAGGTCGAGATCGCCGGGGTCGGTGCGGTGGCCCTCGAACTCGAGCCGAGCAGCGTGGTCACGCCGCGAACCCGCTTCGTGCTCGGCTCGGGGCGGGAGCATCGCTGGAACCCCGATCGCGTGCGAGGTTGGCGGGGGACCGTGCAGGGGCGGCCGGACTCCCGAGTCTTCCTCGTCGAGACCGCGAGCGGCCGCAGCGGCTACGTCGACCTCGACGGCACCCGGCATTGGATCTCGACCCGCGGGTCCCGGGGCGGGGACGCCATCTCGACCCGCAGCCACGGCGGCGGACTGCCTCCGGGAGTCTCGCTGTGCGGCTGCGGGGAATCGCACCACGACCATGCGCAGCCGCCGCTTGCCGCCTCCGGCGCAGCGGCTGCCCGCGAGACCACGCGGGTGATCGAGTTGGCGGTCGAGACCGACCACGAGCTCTACTCCCTCTTCAACGACGCGGACGCGACCATCGACTACATCGTCGAGCTCTACTCGGCGGTGAGCGACGTCTTCCAGCGCGACGTCGATGTCCGCATCGAGCTCGTCTACTCGCGGATCTGGCAGACCCCCGACGACCTCTTCAACCAGCCCGATCCCCTGCAGGCCTTCCGGCAGTACTGGAATCAGAACATGCAGTCGGTGTCGCGCGATGTCGCGCAGTTCCTTTCCGGTCGTCGCGATCTGCCCTACGGCGGCGTCGCCTATCTGAGCGCCCTGTGCGGCAACTACGCCTACTCGGTGGTCGGGTACGTGATCGGCCGCATCCCCGACCTCTCGATTCCGGACGTCTACAACTACGACGTGCCGGTCTGCGCCCATGAGCTCGGCCACAATTTCGGCTCGAGCCACACCCACTCCTACGGACTCGACGACTGCTTCAACCTGAGTGCCCCGCCGCAGCGCGGCACCATCATGGGCTACTGCAGCCAATCGGTGAGCGGCGGCAACGCCAACACCGATCTCCGCTTCCACACCTATGTGCAGGATCGGATCCGGGAGTACCTCCAAGGCATTCCCTGCGACCACCGCGACTGCAACGGCAACGGGATCGACGACGCCGACGAGATCGCCACCGGAGCGGCGGCGGACAGCAACGGCAACGGAGTGCCTGACGACTGCGAGGACTGCGACGGCGACGGCATTCTCGACGACGCCGAGATCGCGGCGGGGGCCCCCGATGTCGATGGCGACTTCGTCCCCGACGACTGCCAGACCGACTGCAACGGCAACGGCGTGCCCGACACCCACGACGTGGCGATCGGCACCAGCGCCGACCTCGACCACAACCGCATTCCCGACGAGTGCGAGGCAGACTGCGACGGTGACGGCGTGGCCGACTACCTGCAGCTCATGGCCGACATGAGCCTCGATCTCGATCGCAATCTTGTTCTCGACAGCTGCGAAGACTGCGACGACGACGGGGTCATCGACGTCGTGGCCCTCGGTGCGGCGGGTGACGTCTGGGTCGGCAGCCACTCGGGCGAGGCGCCGATCCGCCGCTTCCATGCGGTGACGGGCGTCCTGACCGGACTCTCCGACCCCGAGGGCATGATCGAAGCCAACGACGTGCTGGTGGTTCCCGACGGGACCGTGGTCGTCTCCAACGGAGCGGACGGTCGACTCGTGCGCTTCGACCGCTTCGGCAACCACCTCGGCGATGTCGGCGCCGACGCGCCGGCGGCGGAACCTGCCGGGCTCGCGGTCGGCCCGGCGGACGGCATGCTCTACGTCGCCGATCGCGCCGGCGCCAGCGTCCGCCGCTACAACCTCAAGACCAACGCCTTCGTCGACGAATTCGTGGCCGCGGGCTCCGGCGGGCTCGCTGCTCCGTTCGGTCTCGCCTTCGGTGCCGATGGCGACCTCTTCGTCAACGGCGGGGACGGCCAGGTGCGGCGCTACCACGGCTCCACCGGTGCGTTCCTCGGGATCTTCGTGAGCTTCCTCGACAACGGCGGCCTGCTGAGTCCCCGCGGGATGCTCTTCAAGCCCGACGGCCATCTCCTCGTCGCCAGTCAGGAGAGCTCGCAGGTCCTCGAGTTCGACGGAAGCACCGGCGCCTTCGTCCGCCAGTTCAATCGCGGCGGCACCGACGTGGCGCTGACCATGGACGAGCCCTGGGGCCTGCGGCTCGGCGTCAACGGGAATGTCTACGTCTCGCGCCACCACGTCGATCCCAACGGCGCCAACGGCAGCTTCGCCGGCGGCGGCACCGAGGAGCTTCACGTCAACTCCTCGCGGATCTACGAGTTCGACGTCGACAGCGGCAACTTCGTGCGGTCCTATGTGCTCGGCCACGACACCGGGATGTGGGCGCCGACCGGATTCGACTTCCTGCCTTCGGACGGCTTCGACTGCAACGGCAACCGGGTGCCGGATGCCTGCGACATCGCGAGCGGGCGAAGCCGCGACGCCAACGGCGACGGCATTCCCGACGAGTGCGGCGGGGGATTGATCGCCGATCTCGACCACGATGGTCGGGTCGCGGGCTCAGACCTTGCCACCATGCTCGGCAACTGGCTCGGGAGCGGCGTCGGCGATCTCGACAACAGCGGCATCGTCGACGGCAGCGACCTTGCGCAACTGCTGGGAAGCTGGACGGGCTGAACCGGATCGCACCTCGAGCCGATGGCGGCTTGGGCCGTGAGGTTCCGTCGGGGGAGGGCGCCCGAGCCGGGGTGGCCGGAGCGAATGCCGCAATCCGCAATTCGCACGGGAATCACCGGCCGCGTCGGCGACCCGGCGCCGATACCGGTCCGATGGCAGTTTCTTGCGCTCGCGGCCGCACCGGATCGCACGCGCGGCCTGCGAAACCAACGCGATGGCGTTTGGCAACCATTCGCTGACTGCTACCTTCATCGAGTCATTTCGAATCTCGAGGAGCGATCGCGGTGATTGAGCGCAATCTCTTGGCACGGGGACGAAGGGTCCGGTCGGGGTGGCACCTCGAAGGACGAGACTCGTGGGCCGCCCGCGAGTGCGTCGAGGGCGTCAGCTCACGTTCGATCGCGGGTCGGGGCGAACGACGCCTCGAGCACGCGCGAGTCCAGCCCAGGGGCGGCCACTGGGTTGCCCGTGCAATCGCATTCGCCGTCCTCGCGACCGTCGGAGGATTGGTCGCTCCTGCCGTCGTGCGGGCGAGTTCGCCCGCGTCTGCGGTCGAGTCCGCCGAGGGATCCCGCGACGACGGTCCGCAACTGATGCCGACTCCGGTCGGGTTCGAGCGCGGCGCTGCGAACCTCTTCGCGCAGACGGTCCCGGAGGAACGAACCACCACCGTCCGCGTTCACACCGTCGCGAATTGCGGGGTCGATCCAGATGCGCCGCCGGAGCGATTCCTCACCACGGCTCGCAAGGTCGCGGTTCGCCTTTGCTCCTTCGAGGTCCAATTTGGAGGCCCGGAGGAGACCTGGGTGACGCTGGTCGAAGCCTCGCGCACGCCAGGCCGAACCGGAGGGGTTCCGGTTTCGATCGTCGGCCTCACCGACTTCGGCGCGGCGTGGCCCGGGCCCGAGGAGTTCCAGCCCTTCGAAGGCTCGAGCAAGAGTCATGTCGATGCGTTCGCGGCTTCGATCGATGCCGCCCTTGCCCGCAGCGGCGGCGACGAGATCTTCGTGTTCGTGCACGGATTCGACACCGGGTTCGTCCAGAACGCGGGATTTTCGGCCGGTCTCTACCACTACCTGGGTCGCCGCGGTGCGATGGTGCTGTTCGAGTGGCCCTCGCAGGCGAGCCTGCTCGACTACAACGTCGACCGCGCCTCGGCGAGAGCATCCACCCGCACCTTCCGCATCCTGCTCGAGATGCTCGGCTCCCGGACCAAGGCCCGCAAGATCCACGTCCTCGCCCACAGCGCCGGCGCGCCCATCGCGCTGATGGCGATCGACCAGCTGAAGCTGTCGCGGCAGGGCATGCCGTTGGAGGAAGCGCGGCGGGCGCTGCGGCTCGGCCAGTTGATCCTGGTCGCCCCGGACATGGATCTCTGGGAGGCCTTCGATGCGGTGCTCGACCGCGCGACCGAGTTGCCCGAGCGCATGACGATCTACAGCAACCCGCACGACCTCGCGCTGGGTATTGCGGCGTGGATCACCGGCGGCACCCGGCTCGGGCGGGCTCTTGAACGGCTCGACAATCGAGAAATCGAGTACCTCAACGCCAACGCCAACGTCCAGCTGGTCAGTGTGGCTCAGGCCGAACTGCACGCCGGAACCTGGCTCGGACATGGGTACTACTGGAACAACCCCTGGGTCACCACCGACGTGATCCTCAACCTCCTGACCGATGCGACACCGGTTGAACGAGGTCTCAGCCTGGATCCCGCCAGTTCGGTCTACCGCTTCGGCGAGCTCTACCCGCAGCGGGTCCGCGCCGCCGCGATCGCCTTGACCGAGGATCTCGGGCAGATCGACTCGTTGGAGGAGCGGCGCGACGAGACCAAGCCGCCACCCGACTCGATCGACCCGCGCTAGCGACCTGCATCGCCGAGGCGATCGACGCCGAACATGCGTCGTTCAACGCCGGATCGAGTCAGACGCACGGTTAGCAACGTGCCGATGGCTCGCGTGGCCATCGGCGTGCATCACGCCTCGCCACCAGTCGCTCGATTCAACGCACCGATGCGTCGTGGGCCGAAGGTGCTGCGGGCGTGGTCGCCTCGCCGAGCAGACCAAGCATCGCCTTGCCCATGCCCTCACCGATCAAGTAGTAGGTCTCGGCATTCGAGTTCCAGTGGTAGCCCTGCTTCGAAGGCGACTCGCTTTCGTCGCGCCAGAAGTTCCGTGTCGGCACGAAGGCGACGGTGCCAAGGAACTCCGGCTTCTCGGCCACCGCCTTCTGCGCTGCCATCAGCGAGAGCGCCCGGGGGTGGCTCTCGGTGGGTCCGGTCATGCCGGTTTCGGCGATCACGAACGGCAGGTTCGGGGCGTTCAGTTCCTTGCGGAGATCGCGGATGAGGTTCGAGAGATTCGCTTCGTAGGCCTCGTTGAAGGCGGCGTTCACCCGGTCGTTCCAGCCTTGATGCCAGCCGAGGCCGACCAGTTGGATGTCGCGTCCCTCGAGCTCGGGGAAGATGGTGCCGAGGTTGGCGAGGGTCTCCTTCGAGAGATCGACGAGCTGGCGGTACTCGGCGCCGACCTCGCCGCCGGAACTCGGCGGACGGAACTCCTTGCCGATCGCCTTGCCGCCCCAGGCGATCTTGACAAGGACGACGGGTTCATCGAATGCATCGCCGACCACGGTGCCGAAGCCGAGTTCCGGACCGATCGCGTTCTCGTTGCCGCCGAAACCGGGCTTGAGGCCGCCGGTGCGTCCGAGGTACCAGATCTTGACGTCGTCGCGCTCGACCCAATTGCCCTCGCCATCGCGAAGCGAGGCGTACTTCGCCTTGTCGGGCGAGGTCTCCACGAGCCACTCGAGCGAACCCTTGCCGCCATTGCGGTCGGGGTTCGCCTTGACCTGACCTGCGCCGACCATGTTCGACTGCCCGGCGAGGATGAAGACCTTGACCGGTGAATCCTCGGTGAACGCCGAGGCTGCCGCGGCGACGGATGCCACCAGCGAGGCTGCGATGACAAGGAGATGACGAGGAGCGAGGTGGCGAGACATGTGGAGACCTCCAGATCCGCCCGAGGGTTGGACTCGGGAGCTCCCACAATACGGTGACGACCGGGGTGGTTGCCAGAGTCGCTGCCGCCATGGTTCGCGCACGCCCCGCGTGCGCGACGGTTGCGGGTCTCCTCGCGACCGCCTCCTCTGCGGCGACGCTGCCAGTCAGCGTGGCCATCAACGACATTCAGATCTGCAGCGGCGGTCGAGTGGCCGCGGGCTCCGGCGCCGGACCGGTCGGCGTGCCGCCCGCTACGGTGTCGACATGCCTCAGGCCCTCGGTCGGTCCTCCGCAGCGTCGAGCCACCCCGTGCACCACGCGGGGTGGGGGATTGCGGCGAAGGTCATCCTCGCGCTCGCAACATGCGGGTTGGTCGCGTGGATCTGGTTCCGTTGGATCACGCCGCACGAGGCGGAGTTCGAGCGGTACCTCTCCGATCTCGGGGCGTGGGCGCCAGTGATCTTCGTGGCGGCCTTCGCGATCGCCACGTCGCTCTTTCTTCCGAAGTCGATGCTCTCGATGGCCGGCGGTGCGATCTTCGGTCCGGGGTGGGGACTTGCCTGGGTCTTCGCGGGCAGCCTGGTCGCCGCGAACGTCACCTTTCTCCTTGGGCGAAAGGTGATTCGAGATCGAGTGCGCCGGTCGTTGCAGGGCCACCCGGCTCTTTTGGCGATCGACGCCTCGATCGCCCGCCGCGGTCTTCGGCTCGTGGTGCTCCTTCGCATGGCGCCGATCAGCTTCGCGCTGATGAACTGGCTGCTCTCGGCGAGCCGCATTTCGTATCCGGCGTTTCTCGTCGGTTGCCTCGGACTTCTGCCCGGCACGCTGTCGATGGTGCTGCTCGGCTTCGCCGCGCGACACACCGCCGATCTTGCAGCACGCCCCACAGGCGGCGACTCGATCGCGCGTGAGGTCGCGCTCTACAGCGGACTTCTTGCGAGCGTGCTGGTGACGGTGATCGTGACGCGGATCGCGGTGAAGGCGATGAGGGATGCGGAAGCGGATGCGGCTGAGACGACGTCGCTCGCCGCGTGAGCCACGCTTTTGCGATCGCGACGCCACCCACCACGCAGGCGAGATTGCTCCAAGGGAATCCCTGGCCGAGAGTCAATCGTCCGGAGTGCATCGCGCGGATAGGGTCGCACGCGGAGGCGGACTCCGACCGCGATCTTCTGATCGCGCGGGAGCGCCGAAAAGGTGAATCCCGCCGAGCCGCCGAAGCCTGGATGCTCGGTTCATCGTCCGTCGCAAGTTCGCATACGCTGCCCACGATGCCTTGGCCTCCGCGCTTCGTCACCGGCTTGAGGGTCCCTCTTGGTGCCAAGGTGGCGTCATGCACCCGGCCGGCGAGCGCCTGCCCCGTGAAGCGCGAGGTCGCGGGCCTCAATCCCACATTCCTTCAGAGTGGCAGCGTGAAGCGTGCCGCGATCGTGATGCGGACTCTGCTTCCGACGGTGTTGATCCTTCTCGCCGCGACCATCGCCGCGGCGGCGCCTCCAAACATCGTGCTGGTGATGACCGACGATCAGGGCTACGGCGACTTCGGCTTCACCGGCAACCCCGTCCTCCGCACCCCGAACCTCGACGCGCTGGCGGCACGGAGCAGCCGACTCTCGCGGTTCTACGTCAGCCCGGTCTGCACGCCGACGCGGGCCTCGCTCATGACTGGGCGCCACGCCCAGCGGACGCGGGCATTCGACACCTACATCGGCCGGGCCCAGATGGATCCGACGGAGACGACCATCGCGGAGATCCTGCGAGGTGCCGGCTACGCGACCGGGATCTTCGGCAAGTGGCACCTCGGTGACGCCTACCCCATGCGGCCGATCGATCAGGGTTTCGACGAGTCGCTCGTACATCGCGGGGGAGGGCTTGCCCAGCCTTCGGAGCCGATCGAAAACGCGGAGCGTTACACCAACGCCATCATGTTCCGCAACGGCGAGCAGATCGAGACCGAGGGCTACTGCACCGACGTCCAGTTCGAGGCCGGCATCGAGTTCATCACCCGCGCGGTGCAGGATGGGCGGCCGTTCTTCGCCTACATCGCCACCAACGCCCCGCACGATCCGCTGCACGACGTGCCCGAGGAACTCCGCGAGCACTACGCGAACGCCGACCTCTCCGCGGTCCTTGATGGCCACGGTGAGGAGACGCCGGAGAAGCTCGATCGGACGAGCCGCGTTTTCGCGATGATCGAGAACATCGACGAGAACGTCGGCAGGCTCGTGGCGGCGCTGGAGCGGATGGGGATCGCCGAGCAGACGATCCTGGTCTTTCTCACCGACAACGGACCGGCGGGCGCGCGGTACGTCGGCCCCTTCCGCGGCACCAAGGGACAAGTCCGTGAAGGGGGGATTCGCACGGTCTCGCTCTGGCACCAGCCCGGAACGCTGCCGCCGGGCGAGTCCGCAGCACTCTCGGCACATCTCGACGTCCTGCCGACGCTGCTCGAGCTTGCCGGCCTGAGTCCACCGGCGGAGCTGCGGCTTGACGGCATCAGCATGGCGCCGTGGCTTCGGGACCACGAACTCCCGGTGCCGGACGCCCGCACGCTGGTCGTCCAGGCCCACCGTGGCGACGCGCCGGTCCGCGGCCACCACATCGCGGTCTACGAGGGAACGTGGAAGCTCTCGCATCAGACCGGCTTCGGCCGAGAGTCGATGCCGGCCGGCGTCGCCTACGAACTTCACGACGTCGTCGCCGATCCCGCCGAGCGGAACGATCTGGCCGACCAGCACCCCGAGATCGTCGCCCGACTCGGAGCGATCTACGACGACTGGTTCGACGACATCGCCGCGACGCGGCCCGATCCCTTCGCCCGCCCCCGGATCGTGCTCGGGACACCCCACGAGACCGCGACCACGCTCACCCGTCAGGACTGGACTCGCACCGCGAAGGACGGCTGGGGCGGGCAGGGCCGCTGGCAGGTGTCCGTCGCGGTGCCGACGGTCTTCGACATCGAGGTCATCCGAAGCGCGACCGATGGCGGCGAGGCGATCGAATTGCACTTCGACGACATCGTGGCTCGAGGCGAGTTCATGCCGGGGGCTCAGCGGGCGTTGATCCGCGGGGTGGCGCTTCCAGCCGGCGACGTCGATCTGACTTCGACGATCGGCGACGAACCGGAGCGTGGTGCCTACCAGATCGTGCTTCGGGCTCGCCGGGAGCCGTGAAACGCAGGTCGCGGGCGGGTACTGTGCACGACTCTCAACGCGAAGGAGTCACCATGCCTGCGAATCGCTGCCCCGGAATCAGATCACCGCTGCTTCGAATCGTGACCGCACCACTGCTCGGGCTGGTGTGCACCGCGTTGGTCACCACGGCGACTGCTTCGATGACCCAGGATTCCGCTCCGGCTCGACCAGCGTCGGTCGTTCCCGCCCCTCGCGACAACGCCGGCGCGATCGCGCGGCAGGACGAGTGCATCCGCCGCGCTCGAGAGAGCGCGCCGACTCGCGTGGTCTTCGTGGGCGACTCGATCACGCAGTCCTGGGAAGGCCCGGGGCAAGCGGTCTGGGCACAGTCGATCGCACCGCTGGGCGCTCTCAATCTCGGCAACTCCGGCGACCGCACCGAGCACGTGCTGTGGCGGCTCGAACAGGCCCCGCTGACCCGACTGCAGCCTGCGCACATCGTGCTGCTCATCGGCACCAACAACCTCGGTCACGGCACCAGCAACGCGGACGAGACCCTCAAGGGAATCGAGACGGTCGCCGCGATGCTGCACGAGCAGTGCCCCGACGCCGACATCCACATCCTCGAGGTCTTCCCTCGCGGCGAGACCCTGAACCCGATGCGTGGCGACATCTGCCAGATCAATCAGGCACTGCGAGCCTGGGCGACCTCGATGAACCAAGCCCTGACCGACGCAGGAGCGCCCGCTCGGTTCCACATGAACGATCTGGGCGATCGCTTCGTCTTGATCGACGGCCGCATCCCCAAGGCGCTGATGCCAGACTTCCTGCACCTCTCGCCGGCGGGCTACCAGATCTGGGCCGATGCGATCGTGCCAAATCTGAAGTGACTTGCGAGCCAGAAAGGGACCGCCTCCTCCGGCGCCGCTCCGCAGGCCCGGTTCAGCAGTCGCCCCACGCCGCAAGCAGCAGCAACAGATCCGCCGCATCGGTCATGCCATCGCCGTCGATGTCCGCCGCGGCGGTGTCCCAGGCGCCGAGCAGCATGGCGAGATCGACGTTGTCGACGATGCCGCTTTCGTCGAGGTCGGCGGGGCAGGGCGGGGCGAGGTCGAAGTCGTAGATCACCCGGTACTCGACCATGCCGCTTCCGCCCCACTCGATCACACCCGGCGGATCGGCGGTCACGAGCATCTGCGCGATCGCGAAGAGGGTGATCCCGCCGGAGCCGATCCACTGTTCAAGCGACGCGGGCGAGTCGTACTCGACCGCCACCTCGTCGATGTCGAGGTAGAGCGTCGCCACCGGCTTCCCCGAGTTGTCGACGGTGGTCTCGATGCTCGCGAGGACGTCGGCGATGGGTCCGCCGCCAAGGAACGAATAGATCGTCGAAAGGCTCGCGCTGGCCTGGACGAAGCCGCCGGCGCCGTTGGTGACCGACTCCGCGAAGAGCGTGTTCGTGAACTCGAGCCGCACGAAGTTGAGGACGCGGGTGCCGTCGAGGGTGTCGAATTGCAGCAGGTCGATGTAGTGCTCGTTGGGTGCGCCGGCACTGCCTGAGAGAAAACCTTCCTGCACGATGGTGTCGGCGGCGACGACGGGTGCGAGGAACAGAGGGGCGATCAGGCAGACGCAGCGAAGGTTCATCGAAGGCTCCCGACGAGGATGGGCGGCAGGGCGGACCGGGGCCGATGCAGACCCCCTCCGACAGTAGCCTCGACTTCCCGGCTCGCGATCTGAAGTTCCGCACTTCACCGCGTCCGCTCCCAAGTTGCCCCCGTTTCGCTCCGGCGGGTCGGCGGCTGAAGCAGCTTCGAGGGCTCGGGTCGGCTGGAGTCGAGTGGTCCCCGCGGCGTCGCGGGACCGATACCCTCTGCGCATGCGAGTCCCGGCACCGTCTGAGGGATCGAGGCGATCGGCGGGCTGCTCGGGTCGGCTCCATGTCGGCGCCGGCCCGGCGGTTGCCGTCGGCCGAGGGGGGTCTCCGATCACCAAGGTGCCGGGGGCCGGACGTCGGTGAGTCGAGGTGCCGCCGATCTGGAGCCGCTGCTCAATCGCCTGCTGGCCCGCGAGCGCCGCGACTTCGAACGGGTGATGCCCGTCGACGCGAAGCAGGAGGAGCTCACCGAGCGCCTCATCGTGCCCGCGCTGCCGGCGCTCGAAGCGGAGTTTCTCGCGATCCGCGAGGAGATCGATCGCGAAATGCGCCGCCAGCTCGAGGCCAACCCCACGTCGGCCATCAAGGGTGATCCCTCGCGCTATCCCAAGGGCTACTGCCTGCCCATCACCATCCGTTCGTTCGAGCGGTTCGTGGCTCGGGGCCTCGGCGCGGCGCGCTCGGAGGTCTTCGACGCGGTGTGGCGGTTCCACGAGGCCGGTGGCGTGGTCGGCCGCGTCTGGGGCGTCCTGCGCGAGCAGTACTTCCAGAACGCGATGCAGTTCGGCTCGCTCTACTTCGACGTCGCCAACGACACCGTCGATGTTCGGAAGCCCAAGATCGAGCACATGCCGCTTGCGACCTCGGGATTCCGAAACGTCGAGTCGATCGCCGACTTCGCCGCGATCGGTGAGCGCTACTGGAAGTGCAGGATCTACCCCAACCTCTACTTCCCGAGGATGATGCCCGTGGCTCCCTTGGTTCGGATCGACGCCGACCGGGAGCGCCTGAGCCTCTGCTCCTTCAACGTGAGCATGTGGCGACGAAGCATCGACGAGGGCTTTCGCGAAGCCGAGACCCGACTGTGCGACGAGGCTCGGCGCGGCCGGCGCCTGCCGGAGCCCTGGCTCGAACGCCTCGAGACCTATCGGCGCGAGCACTGGCCCAAGTCGCCATCGCCGCCGCGGGAAGGTGTCGACGAGGCGGCGATCCGGCAGGCCTTCGAGCAGGCGCGGGCGATCGCGCGAGAGGGGGACGCCTCGGAGGGATACTTCGACCGCCTGAGCGACGCGGCAAGAAGCGTCGAGGTGTTTGGCGAGTTCGCCGAGGATCCTGCGGCAGGGGGCTTGCCGTGACTCACCGCGCGGAGCAGGCCCGCGACGAGTTCGATGTGATCATGCGGCGGGTCGCGCGCGGCAGTCTCTTTCTCGCGCTGCGGCAGGCCGTCCGCCGACCAAGGAGTCCCATCATGAATCGTCTTGCCATTGGAGCGCCGTACCCGATGCAGCTCGCGCTGGCGCTCGTCGTCATGCTCTTGCCGGTCGGCCTCTCGGCGGCGCCGCCCGGTTCGGTCGAGAACCCCGACTTCACCGCGGGTGAGACCGTTCCCGAGGGCGCGACCCACGACTGGAATCTCGGCCCCACGGGAGCGCGGGGCTGGATGCACTCGGAGAAGCTCGAGACCTCGCAGGCACGGCAGGTCCTCATCACCGAGGTCGAGGCGGGCTCTCCATCCGAGGGCGTGCTCGCGGTGGGCGATGTGCTGCTTGGCGTTTCAGGAGCGAGATTCTCCTACGATCCGCGCACCGAACTGGGTCGGGCCATCACCGCCGCGGAGGCCTCCGACGGGCGCCTCGAACTGATCCGTTGGCGCGATGGCGGGACCGATCGGGTCGAGGTGGTGCTGCCGGTGCTGGGGGTGTACGCGCCGACAGCGCCGTTCGACTGCGAAAAGTCGCGGCGCATTGTCGAGGCCGGCTGTGAAAACCTCGCCCAGCGGATCGCGAAGAATCCCCGCAAGGGATCGCCGATCGAACGCTGCTACAACGCGCTGGCGCTGCTCGCGAGCGGCGATCCGAAGTACTGGCCGCTGGTGCGCGAGCAGGTCGAGTTGGTGGCCGGGTACAGCGACCTCGATCGCCGCGAACTGCATTCGTGGTGGTACGGCCCCATCAACCTGCTGCTGGCCGAGTACACGCTCGCGACGGGCGACCGCTCGTTCATGCCGAACCTCGAGCGGATCACCATGGAGATCGTGGGCGGCCAGAGCGTGGTCGGCTCGTGGGGGCATCGTTTCACGCAGGCGAACGGTCGCCTCGCCGGCTACGGCATGATGAACGCGCCGGGCCTTCCCATGCTGCTCTCGCTGATCCTCGCCCGCGAGGCAGGCGTGTCGAATCCCGAACTCGACCTCGCCATCGAGCGCACCGCCCGACTGGTCCGCTTCTACGTCGGCAAGGGCAGCGTGCCCTACGGCGACCACCATCCCTGGATCGAGAACCACGACGACAACGGCAAGAACGGAGTCGCCGCCATCGCCTTCAACCTCCTCGGCGACGCGGAGGCGGCGGAGTACTTCTCGCGGATGAGCGTGGCGTGCCACGGCAACGAGCGCGACACCGGCCACACCGGCAACTACTTCAACATGCTGTGGGCGATGCCGGGCGTGGCGCTCTCGGGTCGGCAGGCGACCGGGGCGTGGATCGAGGAGTTCGGCTGGTACTACGACCTCGGGCGTCGATGGGATGGTTCGTTCCGACACCAGGGTCCCCCGGAACCCCAGCCCGACAGCTACCGCAACTGGGATGCGACCGGCGCGATGCTGCTCGCCTTCGCGCAGCCGCTCGCGGCGATCCACCTGACCGGCAAGCACCCGAGCACCGCGCCGCAGATCGATCGCGCTACCGCGGAGGCGTTGATCGAAGATGGCCGCGGCTGGAGTCCGCGGTTCAAGCACGCCGCGTACGCCGAGCGATCAGACACCACGCTGCTCGAAGGGCTGCGAAGCTGGTCGCCGGTGGTGCGGGAGCGATCGGCGATGGAGTTGGCACGCCGCGATGGCGATCAGACTCCCGCCCTGATCGAGATGCTCTCCGGCGGCGACCTCGACGCCCAACTTGGAGCCTGCCAGGCGCTCGGGCACTTGAAGCAGCGGGCGGCACCGGCGCTGCGAGCGCTGCGGCGAACGCTGCTCGCCGAGGATCTCTGGCTGCGGATCAAGGCTGCCGAGGCGATCGCGGCCATGGGCACGCCGGGCATGCCGGCGCTGCCGGACCTGCTCCTGATGCTCGCCCAACCCCCGGAGGTCGCCGATCCGCGCGGAATGCAGCAGCGGTATCTGTGCTTCGCGCTCTTCGATCGCCGCGATGGCATGCTCGGGCGTTCGCTCGACGGCGTCGATCGCGAAGCGCTTCTCGATGCAGTGCGGGCGGGTCTGCTCAACGAGGACGGCCGCGCCCGCGGCACCCTCGGTTCGGTCTACCGCAATCTCTCGTTCGAGGAGATCACGCCGCTCTTGCCGGCGATCCATGCCGCGATCCTCGAGCCCGCGCCGAGCGGCATCATGTTCGCCGACGAGATCCGACTCGCCGGCCTCGATCTCTTCGCCAAGCACCACATCGCAGAGGGGGTGCCGCTCTGCATCGAGCTCATCGATCCCGATCGCTGGGGGATGGGCAACCGCATCGACCGCTGCCTCAAGGCGCTGGCTGCCTACGGAGGCGCGGCGAAGGCGGAAATTCCGCGGCTGCTCGCCTTGCAGGCCGATCTCGAGGCGCGGAACTGGGAGCCCAAGCGCCTGGAGAAGTTCGATATCCCAGCGCTGGCTGCCGCGATCGAGAGCGACCAGAGCCCTCCGACGCTGATCCAGCTTGATTGAGTGCGCTCGCTGGCGGAGGCTGCGGCGAACGTCGACACGACCACCGCTCACGCACTGATTGCGACGGGAACTGCCGCGGCTCGCACCGGCAGGTCCGGCCGGGAATGTGCGTGCGACCTGCCGGCGCCTACTCGCGGCGATCGTTCGACCGAGACTGAATCCACAGCTCGCGGAAGTTCCAGGAGGTCTCGGCGCCGGTCGAGGATGTCGCTTCCGCCTCGAAGATCGCCGGATCGATCGGGTCGCCGGCTGCGGCCATGAGTCGGGCCAGTTCGGTTCGCAGGATCGCGAGCAACGCCGCGTACTCGGCGTCGCGGGAGAGGTCGCAGGTCTCCCAGGGATCTGTCTCGAGATCGAAGAGTCGCGTGGTCCGCACGCCCTCGCACCAGGACTCGATCAGCTTCCAGCGGCCGGCGCGGACGCCGCGCAGGATGCCCTTGGGCATGGCTTCCGCACCCTCTCCGACGTGTGCGCCGGTCGAGTAGCCAAGGAGCAGGGTCGGGCGGATCGAGGCACCTTCGTCGTCGATCATCGGAACCAGGCTTCGGCCGTCGCAACGGTCGCTCGTGTCGACGCCGCACCACTCGAGCACGGTGGGGAAGAGGTCGTGGATGTAGCAGAGCCCCGCGCGAGTCTCGCCTCCCGGGACTCCTGGTCCCGTGACGATGAGCGGGACCTTGCTGCTGTGTTCGTAGATGTTCTGCTTGCCGAGAAGCCCGTGCTGGCCGAGGGCGAGGCCGTTGTCGCCCACCAGCACCACCACGGTGTCGTCGGAGAGCCCGAGCGCATCGAGCTCGTCGATCACCCGCCCGAGCTGGGCATCGAGGTGGGTGACCATGCCGTAGTAGGCGGCGAGGTGTTCACGCACCACCTCGGGCGTCCGCGGCATCGGGGCGAGCCGCTCGTCGCGCACGTCGAGGTCGCCGATCGGGAAGGGATGTTCGGGCAGGAAGTTCGGCGGCAGGTCCAGGGCTTCGGGCGGGTACATCGAAGCGAAGGGCTCGGGCGGCGTGCGGGGATCGTGCGGGGCGGTGTAGGAGACCAGCATGAAGAACGGTCGATCAGCATCGCGGCTGCGGAGGAAGTCGATGGCCGCGTCGGAGAAGAGTTCGCTCGAGAAGGTCTCGCTTCGCGTCGTTCGACCCGGTGGGTAGGTGCCCTCGGGATCGAACTCCTGCACCGGCACCGCGTCGTGATCGGACATGCCGCCGAAGAAGATCGCGTCTCCCCGTTCGAAGCTGGCGTCGAAGAGGGGGCGCTCGTTGTGCCACTTGCCGCAGAAAAAGGTCTCGTAGCCCTCCTCCTGCAGCAGCTTCGGAAGGGTCTTGCCGTCGTAGTGTCCACGCTCCGCGGGCGGGACCGACGAGGTCCAGGTGATCGACTTCGGCAGGCGGAAGTGGTGGCGGCCCGTCAGGAGCATCGCCCGGCTCGGCATGCAGACGGCACCGTGCGGGCCGCCCATGACGTAGGCGTTGTTGAAGGACACCCCGCGCTCGGAGAGGCGATCGATGTTGGGGGTGCGGACCTGACGGGCCAGATCGCGGTCGACCGTCGCCGCCTGCTGATCGTCGGTGAAGAGGATCACCACGTTGGGGCGACCTGAATTCGGACGTACGTCGCGGTGCTCGGCACGGCGTTCGCAGACTGGAGCAGCGCAGCCGACGAGAATCAGGGTCGCAGCGATCGAGATCCATCGGATTGATCGGATCGATCCTGGGGTCATTCCGGTCTCCGCGCTTGAGTGGCTGTGGCGGGCCACACGATCGTTCAACAGATATTAGATTACACCGAAGTGAGACAACTCATTTCGGGATCCGCGGCCCCAATCCGCCGACTGAAGTTGCTTGGCCCCAGGCACGACTCAAAGGAGCGATGGTGCGATGGGTGAGCAGAGTCTCAAGGTATTCCTCTACGTGCACGTGTTCGCCGGCTTCCTCGCCGCCTTCGTGGCGTTCCCGATCGCGGCGCTGGCCACCAAGGGGAGCAGACTCCATGCGGCGGCCGGGTGGACGTTCGTGGGCTGCTTCTTCTTCCTGTGCGCGGGCGGGTACATCCTCGAGTTCGAGTATCTGAAGAGCACGGTCGTCGACGTCTTCGGGATCGAGATGAACGTGTCGCCGTTCAACAAGCGGACCGACCCGGAGGCGGTGATCAATACGGCGATGGTGAACACCATCGCGCTCTACTTCGCCCTGAGCGGGTGGCGAGTCTGGCGGCGGGCGCCGCAGTCGGAGGTCGGTCGGTATCCGATGTTCGACTCGATCCTCGCCGTCGCGGGACTCCTCGCCGGCGGAACATTCTTCGCGACGCTCTGGCTCGCCATCGACCGCGGCGCCATCGACGCCACCGACCCGAGCTTCGTGTGGGAAGGGCACGCGATCATCGCCGCGGCGAGCGCCTACGTCTTCTTCGACGCGGGCAAGGATCTCTGGATCGGCGTGGCACGTCGGCCCCCGAAGGCGTGGTGGCGGATCCACGCCCGCAAGATGATCGCGGCCGAAATGGGACTGGCGGCCGCTTTTCCGTACCGGTGCATCCCCTTCGGCCGTGTCGGAGCACTCCTGATGCTCGTGGCGATGGTGGTCGCGCTGGTGTTCGGGGTCATCGTGGCCCGACGGTTCGGGGCGATGCTGAGGGCCGAACGCGCGGGTGCATGAACCTCGAACTCGGAAGGAGCGGCGTAATGGTCGAGCTGATGCAGGGGCCGAGCCTCGTCGTGCACGTCTTCGCAAGCGTGCTGGTCGCCCTAATCGCCTTCCCGATTGCGGTGTGTGCGGTCAAGGGAAGTCGGCCGCATGTCTACGCGGGCCGCGTATTCACCGCGGGCTACGTCGTCATCGGCCTGAGCGGACTCCTGTTGACGGTGGGCATGTCCTCCGCCGGGGAGATTCGCCTCCTCGGCGTGGTCCTCCACGCAGCCGCCGAGCACGCCGCGTTCGCAGACGGCGTCGCCGGGCAGTTCCTTGCCGGCACCATCATGCAGGACCTCGCGTTCCTCTACTTCGCGATCTCCGGCTGGCGCATCTGGGCAAGGGCTCGCGCCGCGGACCGCGGAGCGTCCACGAGATTCGATGCGGGTCTCGCCGGCCTCGCGGCACTCAACGCCATCGGCTTCGTGGTGTTCGCGCTCCTCGCGATCGCGGGCGTCCAGGCGGCGGAAGGGCGGGTCGGCATGCCGGTGGGCTTTACCGTGCTCGCCTTCGTGCTCGGTGGTTCGTTCCTTCTGGATGCGGCTCGAGATCTTCAGATCGTCGCCGCGGGGCCGCCGAAGCGATGGTGGGCGGTCCATCTGCGCAAGATGGCGCTCGCCGAACTGATGCTCGTGTTGTCGTTTGTGTACCGATGCACCGAGCCGGGCACGCCTCGCCTCTGGCCGCTCGTGGCGTTCGTCGCACTCGTCGTCTTGGTGCTGGGTGCAGGCTGGCACTATCGCCGTCGTCTCGCGCGCGAGATCGCACCAGCCTGACCTGCGTCAGGCGAACAGCGACTCGACCGCGCGGCCCTTGCCGTCCTCGGTGATGTAGAAGGGACGCCGCTCGATGTCGAGCGAAGTGTCGGGAGCGATGCCCAAGGCGCTGTAGATCGTCGCGTGCAGATCGGGCACGCTGACGGGATCGCGAATCGTCACCAGCGGCCGCTCGTCGGCGGTGACGCCGTGGACATGGCCCCGCTTCATGCCGCCACCGAAGAGCAGCACCGAGCCGTTCAGGGTGAAGTGCCGGTGCATGCCGTACTGCCGCAATTCCTGCATGACGTCGGCGGGCGCGCGGGACTGGTCCTGCGCCGTCGAGCCGGGGCGGCCCTCGGTCATCATGTCGCGGCTGAACTCGCTCGCGAGGACGACGAGCGTGCGGTCGAGCAGTCCCCTCGCTTCGAGGTCGAGAATCAGTTGCGCGACGGGGCGATCGATCTGCTGCTTCATCCTCCGCACCGTCTCGTGGCCGTTCTCGTGGGTGTCCCAGGACTCGAAGGGCACGTACTCGGTGGTCACCTCGACGAACCTCGCGCCGTTCTCGACGAGGCGGCGTGCGAGCAGGCATCCGCGGCCGAAACGACCGGTGTCGTAGGCGTCGAACGTCTCCTTGGGTTCGAGCGAGAGATCGAACGCCGCGGCGGCGGGAGATCCGAGCAGCCGATGAGCCTGCTCCATCGAGCGCACGATCGACTCCGCAGCACTGCCAGCCTGCCGCCGCGACTCCGGCGTCGCCTCGAGCATGCGGCGGTAGAAGCGGTCACGATTCTCGAAGCGCGAGGGAGACATCCCCTCCGGCGGCCGCACCGCTTGCGCCGCGTCGATGGGGAAGGGCAGCAGCAACGGGCCGTGTTCGCCGCCGAGAAAGCCCGCGGTGTGGAAGGCCTTCAGTTCCTCCTGCTCGCCCACTCCTTCGAGCCGCTGACCGATGTCGATGAAGGCGGGAATCGCCGGGTTCCGCGGCCCGAGCAGTCGCGAGATCCACGCGCCGAGGTGCGGAGCCGCGACGGTCTGCGGCGGCACGTACCCGGTGTGCCAGTGGTACTGGTGACGCGAGTGCAGGATGTGGCCGAGGTCGGCGACGACGTGCGAGCGGATCAGCGTGCCGCGATCCATGACCTGGGCGATCGACTCGAGGCCCCCGGTGATCTGCAGGCCGTCGACCGAGGTGTCGATCGCCGGAAAGGTCGAGAGGATCCGCTCTGCGGGCAGACCCACTTCAAAGGGCTCGTAGCGCTTGGGATCGAAGGTCTCGGTCGAAGCCATGCCGCCGGCCATCCAGAGCAGGATCACCGCGTCGGCGGTGCCGCGTGGCGCTGGCAGTGCCGCGTCGAGTGCAGCGGCCCGACTCCCCGGGGCGCTCCAGAGCCGCGGCGCAAGCAGCGACGCGCCCAGCGCACTCGCTGCGCCGAGAAAGGCGCGGCGGTCGACCCCGCAACTCTGCGGCGAAGCACCCGATCGCGGCGAGGTGGTCATGGCAGCAGTTGGAACTCCGGCAGCATCGTGATCGTCCACAAGAGGTCCGCACATCCCGCCGGGGGATCCGACTCGGCGAGGATCTCCGCGGCGAGGATTCGCTCCTCCGCGGTGGGGGGTCGCGAGAGAAGCCCGAGATAGATCGCATCGACGGGGTCGGAAGTTCGCGCCGAGATGGCGGTGGCCGCCCGATTCATCAGATCCGCGTAGGCGGCCCCGTTGGTCAGCTCGAGGGCCTGCAGCATCGAGAGTTCCTGCGGACGGGTGGTGACCACCTGCTCGCGGTTGGGCCGACCGAGCGTTCGCATCAGGCTGTCCGCGGGCACCACCGAGGAGCGCACGAATTCGGAGGCAGACCCGCCCGGCGCCGCCGGCGCTGCCCGCTTGGGGGGGCAGACCCCGGCGACCATCGAGATCGAGTCGAGCGTCTGTTCCGCGGTGAGCCGTCTCGGCACCGGTCCGCGAAACACGAAAACCTCGCCGCGGGGCGCCGGAGTCGCGGCGCGGCGGTAGGCCTGCGACGAGGCGATCTGCACCAGAAGCCGCTTCACGTCGAAGCCATGGTCAGCGAAGTCCGAGGCGAGCCAGTCAAGCAGATCGGGATCCCACGGCTCCGAAGACATCGAGTCGACCGGCTCGACGAGGCCGCGACCGAAGAGCCGGGCCCAGATCCGATTGACCAGGGTGCGGGCGACGCGGCCGTTCTCCGGCGAGGACATGAGGGCCGCCAACTGCTTCAGTCGCGTGACCCTCGGAGCGCCCGGATCGACGTCTCCGATCTCGTCGAAGGGGAACTTCGCGATCGCGGTTCGACCGGTCGGGATGTCGCAGCGATGGAGTTCGAGCGGCGCCTCGGACCACACTGCAGCGAGTCCATAGGCGTCCTCGAGCGTCCAGGCGTCGATGAAGCTGTCGTGGCAGGAGGCGCACT
This sequence comes from bacterium, assembly GCA_029977865.1. Taxonomy (GTDB): domain Bacteria; phylum Planctomycetota; class Phycisphaerae; order Phycisphaerales; family SM1A02; genus VGXO01. The sequence continues at coordinate 30,875 of JAPOKA010000001.1, read as the reverse complement.
TGAGGTTCTCGCCGAGGAAGACCTGGGCGACGTTCTGCGAGAACTGCATCGGCGGCGACTGCGCCGAGTTGAACTCGCCCCGCCACACGATGCCGTTGGCGAAGCCAGCGGCATCCGGCGTCGGGTTCACGAGCGTCGCCACGAACTCGTCGTAGGGCAGGTTCGACTCGAGTGCCCCGAGCAGCCACGTGGTGATCTGGGTGCGGCCGCCGTCGATGTAGCCGGTGCCGCGATAGTCGTTGCGAAGGAGATCGTTCCAGAGACTCAACCAGTGCTCGGCGTAGGCCCCTTGATCTTCGAGCAGTTGCCCGACGAAGCGCTCGTGCCGGTCCGGCGAATCGTCGGCCAGAAACGCCTCGACCGCCTCTGGCGATGGCGGCAGGCCCACAAGATCGAGCGACGCCCTTCGCGCGAAGGCGCGGTCGTCGACGAGCGGTGCGAGCTCGACACCCTGCGCCGTGGCGTGGCCCTCGATGAAGCGGTCGATCGGATGGGGGGACTCGCCGCTCGGCGGGGTCGGCCGTCGCGGGCGAATCGGCGCGATCCAAGAGTTCCGGAGCGCGACCTCCTCCGGCCAGGCCGCGCCTTCGGCGATCCAGCGGGTCAGGATCTCGATCTCGCGCTCATCGAGGCGCGTTCCCTTGGGCGGCATGAAGCGGTCTGGATCGTCGCCCCGCACCAGCGCGAGCAGCAGGCTCGCCGGGGCGTCACCGAGCACCACAGCTTCGCCGTGGGCGAGCATCGACTCACGGGTCTCGAGCGAGAACTCGCCCTTCGCGCGGCCGTAGGCGTGGCACTCTGCGCAACGCGCCCGGAGGATCGGCTCGACATCTCTGGCAAAGTCGATCTCGGCGGCAGACGTCGCCGCGAGCAGGGTCGAGGCGGCGAGGCCGGCCAGATCGCTTCGCATGGGCGAAGTGTACCGGTGGCGCTCGCCGATCGACCCCGCCAAGTTGCCCGAGCACTCCGGTCGAAGCCACCGGCGCCGCGTCAGTCGCAGACGCCCCAGTCCGACAGCAGCATCGCAAGGTCGGCACCGTTGACCATCCCGTCGAGGTTGAGGTCCGCAGCACAGCCTCCCTTGCAGGCGCCCCACCAGCCGAGCTGGATGCCCAGATCGGCGCCGTTGACCACGCCGTCCATGTTGAGATCCGCCGGGCACGGCGGTGCCGTCGGGCAGTCCTCGCAGTCCGCCATGACGCACCCGCCGCCGAGGTCGTTGATGACGGCGCCAGGATTCATGCCGATCTGCGGGCTCATCGTCGCCGTGTTGCCACAGACGCGGCTCGACTGCAGGTTCAGAATGCCCGCGCTGCTCAGGAAGATCCCGCCGCCCCACAGGGCACTTTCATTGGCCGAGATGGCGGAGTCGATCAGCGTCAGCGTGCCCGAGCCGACGAAGACCGCACCCCCGGTGCCGTTCCCCGGGAACTGGCTGTTGCTGGCGAGGTTGTTCGCCAGTTCGCAGTCGATCATGGTCGGGCTGGAGTCGTTCACGAACATCGCGCCGCCGTTCCAGTTTGCGCGATTGGCGGTGACAAGGCAGTTTCGGAAGACCGGACTCGCTCCATAGAGGAAGATCGCGCCGCCGTAATCCGCTCGCCCATCGGTGAAGACGAGGTTCTCGAACTCGGCATCAGGACCGACCGCAGCGACGGCGAGGATCTGGACGCTGGCCTGTCCGTCGAGCACCGTGGCGGGCTCGCCGCTCGTGTCGACTTCACCGCGAACGACGATCTCCTGCAGCACCAGCAGCGACTCGGTCAGCAGATAGTGCCCAGCTGCGATCTCGACCACGTCGCCCATCGAGGCAGAGGCGACCGCGGCTACGGGGTCGGTGAAGTCACACGACCCGTCGAGGCAGACCGTGATCGTGTCCGCCGCGGCGGATGACGCGAGGCCGGCGGCGAGGGTGGTCAGGGCCGTTGCGGCAACGAGGGCGGTTTGGGCACGGGTTGGGCGGATGGTCATGACGGGGCCTCGATCGCAGGGTTCGATGTCACAGAAAGATAGTCCGTCGGCGACGCCGTGCCGCCGCATCACCCACGATTTCGGCGAATTTCGGCGGACGGTTCCGGCGGCGCGGACGGTCGTGCTGCGAGTCACCACCGCGAAGTACGCCGTCGCTCGAACCTCCCCCGAGAGCGCGCTTGGCTGTACTCCGGGCGAGGTACATCGGCGTGATCGATCGGTCGGTGGTCGCTCCTGCGTCGAACGATGTGCGATGATCGGACCATGGCTGCGGACAAGGCCTTGCGGCTCGAGGATCCTGGCGTGGTGGAACTTCTCCAGGACTACGCCGCGCTGCGGACCTGGGAAGCGATTCGGGGGTTCCGATCGGTGGTCACGCTCCCGGCGCTCGAGGCCGCGCTTGGGCTCGAGCGTCGTGTGCTTCAACCTCAAGTCGATCGGCTCGTCGACCATGGCCTGCTCAAGTTGATACGGGCACGAAAGCCCCGAACGACCGTCGGGTATCGCGTCGCGAGGGACCGGATCGTGGTCACCTTCGACGAGTCCGATCCGAGGTCGGTGGAACACGCCATGGCCTCGATTCGATCGGTGGGCGACGAGTTCAAGCGTTGCGTCGATCGCTACGCCGATCCGGAGTTCGACTCGAAGGCTGGCTTTCGCTTTCGGCAGCACACCATGCAGCACTTCACCGTGGAGGACTTCGCGGAACTGCGCCGCCGCATCCTCGCCGTGGTCGAGTTCCTTGCGACCCCGCGGCCGTCGCAGCCGACCCGATCCGGCAACGCGAAGGGAGTGCGGCCGGCCTTCTGCAACCAGTCGATCAGCATCTCCCTCGAGCCGTTGGTGGGCGAGCTGCTTCCCTTGCCGGCGGTCTGGATGACGCCCCGTTCGAAGCTCGCGCGAGCCGATGCCGAAGTTCCGGCGAAGACCGGATTCCGCGGACTCGCGCCGCGGGAGCGGGAGGTCGCCCTCGCCCTCGCGGACGGCCTGACTCGCGCGCACGTTGCCGAGCGGATGGGGCTCTCGGTGCACACCGTGGCGACCATCGCGAGGCGGATCTACCGCAAGCTCGGCGTCTCGAGCCAAGCCGGACTCGCGGCACGCTTGGCCGGCGCCGCGAGGCGAGACCTCGGCGAGGCGTAGGAGGCGGCGGGCCTGAATTCGCCGGTCGGCAAGGCCAGTGCATGTCACCTTCGATCCTCGAGCCGCATCGTTCGAACGGTCGGCGGCGGTGCTTGCCATGGCCGCCCGCACGCGCGGTCGCGTTCGCTGCCGCAGCGGCGGGGTGTCGTGATACCCTTCCGACCCGTCCAATCCACCGCGCGAGGAGAACCAGACCGTGACCACCGCCAGTGCATGCCCCTTCGCCTCCGGATTCGTGCAGGACTCCTCCAAGGGCCGCCGCAACCGCGACTGGTGGCCGGGACAGATCGACCTTTCGCCGCTCAAGCGGAACTCGTCCAAGTCCGACCCGATGGACGCGGGCTTCGAGTACGCCAAGGCCTTCAAGTCGCTCGATCTTGCGGCGCTCAAGAAGGACCTCGTCACCATCATGACCGAGTCGCAGTCGTGGTGGCCCGCAGACTACGGCCACTACGGCCCGTTCTTCATCCGCATGGCCTGGCACGCCGCCGGCACCTATCGCATCAGCGACGGCCGCGGCGGTGGCGGCACCGGCATGCAGCGCTTCGCGCCGCTCAACAGCTGGCCGGACAACGCCAACCTCGACAAGGCCCGCCGCCTGCTCTGGCCCATCAAGCAGAAGTACGGTCAGCAGATCTCGTGGGCGGACCTCATGATCCTCACCGGCAACGTCGCCTTGGAGAGCATGGGCTTCGCGACCTTCGGCTTCGGCGGCGGACGCGCCGACGTCTGGGAGCCGGACGAGACCTACTGGGGCACCGAGGGCACCTGGCTCGGCGACCAGCGGTATCGCGGGCAGCGTGAACTCGAGAACCCGCTCGCGGCGGTGCAGATGGGTCTGATCTACGTGAACCCCGAGGGACCCAATGGCAACCCCGATCCCCTCGCCTCGGCGCACGACATCCGCGAGACCTTCGGGCGCATGGCGATGAACGACGAGGAAACCGTCGCCCTCGTCGCGGGCGGCCATACCTTCGGCAAGACCCACGGTGCAGCCGACGCGGGCAAGTTCGTCGGCCCCGATCCCGAGGGTGCCCCGATCGAGCAGATGGGCCTCGGCTGGAAGAACTCCTTCGGCACCGGTCACGGCGCCGACACGATCACGAGCGGCCTCGAAGGCGCGTGGACGTCGACGCCGACTGCGTGGGACAACAGCTACTTCGACACCCTCTTCGGCAACGAGTGGGAGCTCACCAAGAGCCCCGCGGGCGCGCACCAGTGGGTCCCCAAGGGAACGGCGGTCACTGCCCCCGATGCCCACGACGCGTCGAAGACCCAGACCGTGATCATGCTGACGACCGATCTCGCGCTTCGCATGGATCCCGCGTACGAGCCGATCGCGCGGCGCTTCCACCAGAATCCTGCCGAGTTCGCCGACGCCTTCGCTCGCGCGTGGTTCAAGCTGACCCACCGCGACATGGGACCGGTCTCGCGCTATCTCGGTGCCGAAGTCCCGAGCGAGCGACTGATCTGGCAAGATCCGGTGCCGGCGGTCGATCATGAACTCGTCGACGCGAAGGACATCGCGGCGCTCAAGGCGAAGGTGCTCGCGTCGGGGCTTTCGGTCGCGCAGCTCGTCCGCGTCGCGTGGGCGTCTGCGTCCACCTTCCGCGGCACCGACAAGCGGGGCGGCGCGAACGGCGCCCGCATCCGTCTCGCTCCGCAGAAGGATTGGGCTGCGAACAACCCCGCCGAGCTTTCCAAGGTGCTGCCGGTGCTCGAGGGGATCGTGAAGGAGTTCAACGCCGCTGCGGGCTCGAAGCGGATCTCGCTCGCCGATCTCATCGTGCTCGCCGGAGGCGCTGCAGTCGAGAAGGCGGCGAAGGACGCGGGCGTCTCGGTCGAGGTGCCGTTCACGCCCGGCCGCACCGACGCGACCGCCGCGCAGACCGACGCGCACTCCTTCGCGGTGCTCGAGCCGACCGCGGACGGCTTCCGCAACTACCTCGGCAAGGGCCACGCTCGGCGCTCCGAGCAACTGCTCGTCGACAAGGCAGACTTCCTGACCCTCACGCCGCCCGAGATGACCGTCCTCGTCGGCGGCATGCGGGCGATGGGCGCCAACTTCGACGGCTCGACCCTCGGCGTCCTCACCACGACGCCGGGTCGACTTGGCAACGACTACTTCGTGAACCTGCTCGACATGGCCACGGAGTGGGAGCCGCTCTCCTCCGACGAGGAGATCTTCACCGGCCGCGACCGCGAGTCGGGGCAGGTCCGGTGGAACGCGACCCGCGTCGATCTGGCGTTCGGCTCGAACTCCGAGCTTCGCTCGCTGGCCGAGGTCTACGCGAGCGACGACGCCAAGGCGAAGTTCGTCCACGACTTCGTCAAGGCGTGGGACAAGGTCATGATGCTCGACCGCTTCGACGTGAAGTGAGTTCCGAGGGCGCATCACTGATGGCGATGGGGTGAAGCCGGCTCGCCGCGGTCCGCGGCGAAGATCGCGACGGCGATGGTCTCGTCGGCGAGCGTGGCGGAGCGCCGGTCGCGGACGTCATCGCGCAGGAGTCGGACGAGTCGGGGTTCACGCTCGGAACCGCCCGGCACATGGGTATCGGCCGCTGGGGGGCTGCCGCCCGGGCGTCGTGACGCCGGGGCGGAGCCGGTCCGGAGCGATCGCCTCCCGACCGGCGCCATTGGGACCAACTTCGTCGGCTCGGCGATGCTCGGCCTCGCGGGTTTGCGACGGGCACGCGAATCGTCCGACCCGACACCGATTTCTCTAAGAAGCGCGATTGATCGCGCTTGGAGCTTGCTCTCTCGAAGATTGGAGACATTCTCCCACCGAGCAAGGATTCCGAACCCGGCGTCCTCCGCCTCGGAAGTTCGAGTGGGCAGTCGCCCGCGGGCAACCGCTCGACCCTTGCAGCGTGCCACCGCGACGGGTTGCCCGCTCGGCAGCCAGAACAAGAAGAGAACGATGAAGACCCCCGTACACCGTGCCCGCCTCCGGTCCTACGCCTCGCTCGCAGCGGCATCCGTTTCCGCAGCGGTTGGCGGCACCGCTGATGCGTCCATCGTGGTGAGCAACTCGCTGCAAGGAAAGATCGTCAATTGGGACACGGGCGCCGGCAACGTTGCGGCCACGACCGTCAACACCACTTTCGGAGGTCTGCTTGCGGGGGGCGGGGGGTTCTCGATCGCTACGCGTGCTACTGCCAACGGCCGCGGCACAGCGATGTCCTACCGTATCGGCGTCGTCGCCCGGTGGCAGGGCAATGGCTCTGGGAAGTTCCAGAGAGGTGGTGTCGGCCCCGACCAGGCCTTGCTCGCGAGCAGTGGCGCGCCCCAGAACGCGGGCACCGGGTCTGCCTCACTCGCGAATGTGAATCTCGGGACAACCGACTCCGGTCGAAACTTCGGCAACGCCGCATTCTCGGGAAGTTCGAAGTACCTGCTGTTCAGTTTCCAAGCAAACACCACGACCTACTACGGCTGGATCGAGATCCTCTCGACAACCACCGGGTCCACAACGCCGAGCCTGTACTCCGCCACGCTTGGACGCTGGGCGTACGACAATTCTGGATCGCCGATCACGGCTGGCCAGATCGGGGCGAGCGCCGTTCCCGGCGGCGCCGGCATCTCCGCGCTGGTCGTCGGTGCGGCGGGCCTTCGCGGCCGTCGCCGCGCTCGCAATTGAGTCGACCGGCCGTGTTGGCCCACCGCGTCGGGAGATCCGCGTCGCATCGGCGGGTCTGCGCGACGGCTCATCCGATCCGCCCGGCCTGGCTTGCGGCCGTCGTGTGATCGAAGTCCTCGCAGGACGCCTCGGTGACGCGATCGGGCGAGTGGTCGTGGAGCGCCGCCAGGAGCGAAATCCGAAGTCGGCACGCAGAGTCCGAAGCGTCAGGCCTCGGGTGCGATACCGGTACGATCCCGTGCCATGCACGACTTTCAGCGCGAGTTCGTCGACTTCATGGTCGAGGTGGGGGTGCTCACCTTCGGCGACTTCACGACCAAGAGCGGACGCAAGACGCCCTACTTCGTGAACACCGGCAAGTACCGGTCCGGCTCGCATCTGGCGCGGCTCGGCCGGGCCTACGCCGACGCGATCGAGCGGTCGTTCCCGCAGGGCTTCGACTGCCTCTTCGGCCCGGCGTACAAGGGCATTCCGCTCGTCGTCGCGACGGCGATGGCCTTCGCCGAGCGTGGCCGCGAGGTCGAGTTCTGCTTCAACCGCAAGGAAGCCAAGGACCACGGCGAGGGCGGCGTGCTCGTAGGGCGGCCGCTTCGGGACGGCGATCGCGTTCTGATCATCGAGGACGTCACCACCGCCGGCACCTCGATCCGCGAGACGGTGCCGCTCTTGCGGGCGGCGGCGAAGATCTCGCTCGCGGGCCTCGTCGTCTCGGTCGATCGACAGGAGCGGGCGAGCGAGCAGTCGACCCGCACCGCACTCGCCGAGGTGGGCGAGGAGTTCGCGATGCCCACCGCGGCGATCGTCACCATCGACGAAGTGGTCGAGCATCTCGGAGAACGCCTCTCCGCGGACGATCGCCAGCGCATCGCGGAGTACCGCGCGAAGTACGGGGTCGCCGGGACCTGACGAGCGATCGATTCGCGGCGCGGTCTCGCGATCAACTCAACGTCGCCGTCCGACTCGGTTCGTCGGGCCTCCGCGACCAATCTCCGGTCAGCCGACGAACTTCGCGAAGGGGTTGAAGCGGAAGCGGTTGTCGGGGTCCATCTTCTTCTTCTGCGCCGCGATCATGCGGGCCATCTCGGCCGAGCCGAAGATCTCCGCGGCGACCGCGGATCGATCGACGTCGTCGGGTTGCGAGTGGGTGCCGCTGAAGTCGACGCCGAGGTCCGGCACCGCACGGCACTTGTCGATCACCCGATTGGTGAGCGCGACGATCTCTCTGCGTTGGGCAGCCGACTTGGCGCCGGCGTCGAAGAGGGTGACGAGATCGACGAAGAAGGCGTGGTCGCAGTTGCCGGTGGGAATTCGCGGGCCCTGCGCAATGGCGCCGCCGAGGGTCCGGATCTCGACGATCGACATCTCGGCCTCGTCGAGCGGCGCCTCGCCGACCACGACGTCGCCCACAAAGTCGAGGACGGCGTCGGTGGGGGTCGCGGTGGTGCCGGCGCAGTGGTAGCTCGTCGCAAGGGGCTGGCCCTTCTGCTCGGCGATCACCGGCCACAGCGCCGCCGCGGCCTGATACCACGAAGTCCACTCCGCCCGGGCGAGCGTCGGCAGCTTCATGCTCGCTGCAAGTTCCACGAGCGGCTTCACGAACTCGGCGGTGATGCCGGTGAAGGTGTCGTAGAAGACCGTCGTCGCGACGAGTGCCTTGGTGCCGGTCACGACGATCTCGAGCGAGACCGAGTCGTTCGGCATCACCCGGTCCTTCATGAACTGCATCGACTTCCGAGAGAACTCGACCGCCTGGGCACGCTTCTCGAATCCGAAGACGAGCTGCTCGGCGCCTTTGACGACGCTCGCATTCGCCATGCGGAAGGTGATGTCGACGACGATCGCGAGGGCGCTGCCAGCGCCGAGCATCGCGGTGAACAGCTCGTCCTTCGGCGTCAGCACGCGGGTCTCGCCGTTGGCGGTCACCACCGTCATTCGCACCGCCCGCTGCCCGAGCAGGCCGAGGCGGCGAGAGAAGTAGCTGCTCAGCCCGCCGTTGAGGGCGTACCCGACCACGCCGACGCCGGGTCCGGTGCCGACCGGTAGCGCGCCGCCGTGGGCCTTCACCGCCTCGACGAGTTCACGGAAGACCACACCCGAGCCGACCGTGACCAGCGTCCCGTCGTCTGCCGACTCGAACTCGATCGACTTGAGGGCGCCCAGGTCGAGGATCACCGCGTCGCGGTTTGCCACCAGTGCCGCGCCCGACGACTCGTGACCGCCGCAGACGCACGCGATCGGCGTGGTCGCCGGAAGCGACTTCACGATGGCGGCGATCTCCTCGGCGGAGGTCGGGTGTTCGATCCGCCTTGCGAGGGTGGTCACGGCGGTGGTGGTTCCGTCGGCCTTGGGAAGCACCTTGTTCGCGCTCACGCTCCAGGCTCGCTGCGCGAACCACTCGTCGTTCGGTCCCATCATGGCCTCCGGCGGTGCGCCCGCCTGCGTCGAGGACTGTTCGGCCATCGCACTTCCGACGATGAGTCCGACACCGCTCACCGCCGCGCCCTTGATGGCGGTCCGGCGTGAGATTCGATTCTCCGAGTCGTTCATGTCGCTGGATCTCCTTGCCGCGGCGGGCGGCGGGACAGATGCGGCGATCGAAGCGGAGGGGCTCGCTCAGGCAGACCGAGCAGTCCTTCCGCGGCTCAGACTACCCGACGCATCGCGAAACGGCGGCATGCCGGCGATGGCTTGGCGGCACCGCTGCGATCGGGGGCGAGGTCCCGGTGGGTCCTTCGGCAGTCCGGGGCCGCGTCGGCACGACTGCCCTGGAATCGGCTGCTTGGCGGCAGGGCGGCTGATGTGGTGGCTATGGAACGAGGCAGCAGGCCGTCACACCGTGGTTGCCCCTCGCAGCACCTTTTCCATGGGCCGACCCTTGGCCAGTTCGTCGACGAGCTTGTCGAGCCGGCGGATTTCCTGCATCAAGGGGTCTTCGACCGCTTCGACCCGCACGCCGCAGACCACTCCGGTCACCAGTTCGCGGTGCGGGTTCATGGCCGGAGCCTTGGCGAAGAAGGTCTCGAAGTCGGTCTTCTTCTCGAGATGGGTGGCGAGCGCCTTCTGCGAGTAGCCGGTGAGCCAGCGGATCACCTCGTCGAGTTCGGCCTGGGTGCGACCCTTCTTCTCCACCTTGGCGAGGTAGTGGGGATAGACACCCGAGACGGCGGTGGTGTAGATGCGGTGCTTTGCCATGGGAACTCCAGTCGGGAGAGCAGCGGGAGCCGGCCTCGCTGCGCGAACCTCGACCCGGCGTCTTGAGAATAGACCGAACTGGTTGCGGGCCGGGCGTTCGAGCCGTCGCCGACACGCTCCGGCGCACGCAGCGGATGCGATCCCGGCTTTCGACAGCCACTCATCGAGGGGTCCGGCCGGGGAGGTTCCATCAGGCCCGTCCGCGGTGGGCCCCGCGTCCGGCGGCGAAGCGACCGCGGGATTGCCGATAGACGAACCTCGAGGTTCGCCGCAGCCGAACCCCGGTTGGCCCCTAGGGGCCCGCGCAGTGCGGGCGATCTCCGCTGCGGCGGGCGCTTCGAGACACCCACCCCATGAGCGATGCGGCACATCTTGACTTCATGCGGCGAGCGATCGCCCTGAGCCGCGCGAACATCGCGCAGGGCGGCGGACCCTTCGGGGCGGTGATCGTGCGCGGCGGCGAGGTGGTGGGGGAGGGTGCCAATCGGGTCACCGCAAGCCACGACCCGACCGCTCATGCCGAGGTGGTCGCGATCCGCGACGCCTGCAGGCGGCTCGGCACCTTCAGCCTCGACGGTTGCGAGATCTACACCAGTTGCGAGCCCTGCCCGATGTGCCTGAGCGCGATCTACTGGGCTCGCCTCGACCGCATCTGGTTCGCCAACACCAAGGCCGACGCTGCGGCGATCGACTTCGACGACCACTTCATCTACGACGAGTTCGCCAAGGATCCAGCCGACCGGGCCATTCCCATGAAGGGCATGCTCCGCGACGAGGCGCTCGTGGCCTTCCGCGACTGGGAGTCGGCGCCCGATCGGATCCCGTACTGAAATCCCGAGGGGTAGACTGCGCACGATGCGTGATCACGCATTGCTTCATGTGAACGGCGTGGCCCGCGAGGTCCGGGGACGCGATGCATTCATGATGCTCGCGGAGTGGCTGCGCAAGGAACTCGGATTGCCGGGAACCAAGATCGTCTGCGCCGAAGGCGACTGCGGCGCCTGCACGGTGCTGCGGGCGTTCGATCCGCCCGGAAGTTCCTTTCCCGAGGCGCCGTTCGAGGCCATGAACTCCTGCATCGCGATCGTCGCCGCGATGGACGGCGCCCACGTCGTCACCGTGGAAGGCATGGAGTCCGAGGGCGAGCTCGCCCCGGCGCAAGCGGCGATGCGACGCTGCCACGGAAGCCAGTGCGGCTTCTGCACCCCGGGCTTCGTGATGGCCTTGAGCGGGATGGTCGAGCAGCACGCCGGCGAGCCGATCGATCGGCGTGTCGCCGCCAACCATCTCACCGGCAACCTCTGCCGCTGCACCGGCTACGAGCCGATTCTCGAGGCGGCGTGCTCGCTGCGGACTTCCGAAGCCCACCGCGTCGGCCCTCGCTACGGGACCCTCGATCGGCGGGCGCGGGCGAGGTCCGCCATGGAGTCGGGATTCGAGGTCGAGCACGATGGACTTCGCTTCGCGGCGCCGACTTCGCTCGAAGAAGCCTGCGGGTTTGCCGCGGCGAATCCGGGGTTCCGCGTGGTCGGCGCCTCGACCGACCTCGGAGTGCCGATCAACAAGGGCCGGCCGATGCCGGAGACGCTACTCAGCCTCCACCTCATCCCCGAGATGTACGAGGCGCGAGCCGACGACTCCCGCGTCTCGGTGGGGGCGAGGGTCCCGCTCTCGCGGCTGCGGCACCTCTGCGCCGACGCGGCGCCGGAGTTCGCCCGGTTCCTCGATCTCTTCGCCTCGCCGCAGATCAAGAACGTCGCGACCCTCGTCGGCAACATCGCCACCGGCTCGCCGATCGGCGACACCCTGCCGTTCCTGCTTGTCGCCGGCGGTGCGGTGGGGGTGGCGAGCCTCGGTGAAGGCGACGGAGGCCTCAAGCGGCGCGAGATTCCGATGACCGAGCTCTATCGCGGCTACCGGCAACTGTCGCTTGCGCCGGGAGAGCTCATCACCCACGTCACCTTCGATCGCCTCGGGTCCGACCGTTTCCTGCGTCTCTACAAGGTCTCGCAGCGGAAGGACCTCGACATCAGCACCGTGAGCGCAGCCTTCTCGGTGAAACTCGACCGCGCCGGCGGCGGCGGCGCGGTGGGCGTGTCCGCGGCTCGGCTCGCCCTCGGCGGCGTCGCCGCGACTCCGATCCGCCTGCCCGCGGTCGAGGAGGCGATCGTCGGCACCCTCGACGCGGCTCGGATCGAGTCGCTCGCGGAGCTCGTCGCAGGCTCGATTCGCCCGCTCAGCGATGTTCGCGGCAGCGCTGCCTACCGCAGCGTGCTGGCGGCCAACCTCTTCCGTCGCTTCGGCCGAGAGCTTCTCGATGGCTGATCGCCCCACCGAGGCTCCTCGCGAAGGCGCGACGGTGCTGCCCGATCCCGGATCGGAGCCGCACGACTCCTCGCGCACGCATGTCACCGGTCGCAGCGAATACGTCGACGATCGACCCTTGATGCGGGGGGAACTGGTCTGCGGCCTCGTCTACAGCCCCTACGCCCGCGCGAGGCTGGTGAAGCTCGACCTCACCGCCGCGTGCGCGGTGCCCGGCGTCGCCTGCGCCATTACCGCGGCGGACGTCGCCCGGAACGCCTGGGGGTCGATCTTCGTCGAGCAGCCGATTCTGGTTGAGCAGGAAGCGCAGCATGCCGGCGAGGTGGTCGCGGTGCTGGCGGCGGAGAGCCGCGAGGCGCTGGCGAAGGCGCTGCGACGGGTGCATGCGGAGTGGGAGGAACTGCCGGCGATCCGCACCATCGACGAGGCGATCGCGGCAGCGTCATTCATCGGAGTCGAGCGGACCATCGCCCGCGGCGACGCGACGGCGGCCCTCGCCGCTGCACCCCATCGCCTCTCGGGAACGCTCGTCATCGAGGCTGCCGACCACTTCTACCTCGAGAGCCATGCGGCGGTCGCCTATCCACGGGCCGACGGGCCGATCGAGGTGCACTCCTCGACCCAGCATCCGACCGAGACCCAGCACGTGGTCGCCGATGCGCTGGGGCTTCCGTTCCACGAGGTGGTCTGCATCGCGCGGCGACTCGGCGGCGGCTTCGGCGGCAAGGAGACGCAGGCCGCTCCCATCGCGGCCCTGGCCGCGCTGGTCGCGAAGCGCACCGGTCGGCCCGCTCGCCTCGTGCTCTCCAAGGACGACGACATGATCGTCACCGGCAAGCGGAATCCCTTCCAGATCCGCTACGAGGTCGGGTTCGACGGGGCGGGAATGCTGCTTGCCCTCGACGCGCAGCTTCACTCCGACGGCGGCGCCTACGCCGACCTCAGCACCGCGATCATGGAGCGGGCCCTGCTCCACTGCGACAACGCCTACTTCGTGCCCAATGTCCGCGTCCGCGGGCAAGTCTGCCGGACCAATCACCATCCCCACACCGCCTTCCGGGGATTCGGCGGACCGAAGGGGGTCGCCCTGATCGAATCGATCATCGAAGACGTCGCCCGCACGGTGGGGTGCGACGCCCTCGATGTGCGGCGGCGCAACGTGTATCGGCCCGGTCACGACGTCACCCACTTCGGCCAGAAGATCGAGGACAACTGCCTTCCCGCGCTCTTCGAGTCGCTCGAGTCCCGTTGCGAGTATCGGGCGCGGCGCGAGGCGATTCGGAGTTCCAACGCGGCCGGCACCGGCCCGCTTCGCGGCCTGTCGATGACCGCGGTCAAGTTCGGCATCGCCTTCACCACCCGCTTCCTCAATCAGGCGAACGCCCTGGTCAACGTGCATCGAGACGGCACCGTGCAGGTGAGCACCGGCGCCGTCGAGATGGGGCAGGGGGTCAACACTCGCATCGCGGCGATCGTGGCGGAGCGGTTCGGAATCGCCATCGACGCGGTGCGAGTGATGACGACGAGCACCGAGAAGAACGCCAACACTTCGCCGACCGCGGCCTCGGCCGGCACCGATCTGAACGGTGCCGCCGCCGCCAAGGCGTGCGAGGCGATCACGCGGCGATTGGGGCACCTCGCGAATCACCTGCGCGGGCTTCCGGCCGACCGCTGGCCGAGCCGGACCGCCGGTCTCGGCACCGCGCCCGAGTTCGTGGTTCCCGAGGGGCCGCCGCCGTCGCCGGTGCGATTCGAGCGCGGTGCGGTGATCGTCGAGGCAGACGGGGGCGATGCCTTCGAGATTCCCTTGCCGCGACTGCTGGGAGAGGCGTATCTGAGCCGGATCTCGATCTGCGACTACGGGCACTTCGCCACGCCCAACCTCGGCTTCGACAAGGAGAAGGGGCAGGGCCGGGCGTTTCTCTACTTCAGTCAGGGCGTCGCAGCGAGCGAGGTCGAGATCGATCGACGCACCGGTGAGGTCAAGGTGCGGCGGGTCGATCTGCTGATGGATCTCGGCCGGCCGGTCAATCATGCCCTCGACATGGGGCAGGTGACCGGCGGCTTCGTGCAGGGCATGGGCTGGGTCACCACCGAGCACCTCTTCTACGACGACCACGGGCTGCTCGTCTCGCACTCGCCGAGCACCTACAAGATCCCCAGCGTGCAGGACACGCCGCGGATCTTCAACACCGACCTCGTCTTCAACGAACGCAACACCGCGAACATCCGCGGCACCAAGGCCTCCGGCGAGCCGCCGCTGCTGCTGTCGCTCTCGGTGTGGACGGCGATTCGCGACGCGGTGATGAGCGAGCGGGAACGGCTTCGCGGCGAGCTCGAACTGGTGCCGATCGCGATTCCCGCAACTGCCGAGCGGATCCTGCGCGCCATCGAGCGCGAGACCTTCGCGGCGATCGAGGCCCGATGACATGGCCGGTTCTGCCCACGAGTATCTGGTGCAGGCGGGACGATTGGCCGAGCGCGGCATCGCGTTCGTCACCGTGACCCTCGTCGAACCCGAAGGCCATGTGCCGCAGGACATCGGGGCCAAGGCGATCGTCACCGCGGAAGGCTTGGCCTGGGGCACCGTCGGCGGAGGTCGACTCGAGGCCAAGGCCATCGAGCACGCCAGGGAGATGCTGACCCGAAGCCTCGGAACCGATGGCGCACCGATGGCGATCAAGCCTGAACTCGTGCGCTACGAACTCGCCCGCGATCTGAACATGGTCTGCGGCGGCGCTGCGACGCTCTTCTACGAGGTCGCCACCGCCTCGGCCTGGAACATCGTGGTCTTCGGTGCCGGTCATGTGGCGCAGGCGACGGTGGCCTTGCTCGCGACCTTCCACTGCAATCTCCTCTGCATCGACCCGAGGCAGGAGTGGATCGATCGCCTGCCGTCGCGACCGAATCTGCGCACGATCGTCGCGGCGCAGCCTGCCGACGTCGTCGCGACGCTTCCCTCCGGCGCCTTCGTGCTGTGCATGACCCAAGGCCATGCGACCGACCTGCCGATCGTGCGCGAGCTGCTGCGGGAGAATCGCTTTGCGTTCGTGGGAGCGATCGGCAGCGAGCCCAAGGCGCGGACGATGCGCAGCGCCCTCCTCAAGGAGGGACTCGACGAAGGCCTCGTGGCGGCGATCCGCTGCCCTCTCGGACTGCCGTTCGGCTCGAACGCACCGGCGGAGATCGCGGTGAGCATCGCGGCGCAGCTGCTCGAGCAGCGGGATGGGCGGGAAGCGTCCGGGTCCGTCCCCGCCGGCGAAACTCGGTCGGCGACGCAGGTCGACTCTTACACTGGGCCGACGTAGGGCATCGGTCGGGCGCCTGGTGCCGAGCGGATCGAGAGAAGACCATGTCGAAGCACGTCAACTGGTGGTCGCGAAGACTCCATCGGTGGGGTGCCTTGGCATGCGCGCTCCCGCTCGTGCTGGTGATCACGACCGGATTGCTGCTTCAGGTGAAGAAGCAGGTGCCGTGGGTGCAGCCTCCGACGCAGCGCGGCGAGACCTCCAATGTCGATCCGGACCAGAGCTGGGCCGACCTGCTCGCCATCGCGCGGAGCGTGCCGCAGGCGGGTGTCGAGAGCTGGGAGGACATCGTCCGCCTCGACGTGCAGCCCGAGCGCGGCATCGTGAAGATCCGCTGTCGCAACCGGTGGGAACTCCAAGTCGATCTCGCGTCGGGCGCGGTGCTGTCGTCGAGCGATCGGCGCTCCGATCTGATCGAGAGCCTGCACGATGGCTCGTTCTTCTCCGAGTTCGTGAAGCTCGGGGTGTTTCTTCCGAGTGGAGCGATCCTGCTGGCGCTCTGGCTGACCGGCGCGTGGCTCTGGTACCTGCCGATCCGCACCCGTCGCATCAACCGCCGACGCTTCGCGGGCAACTCCGGCTGATGGAGCCGCCGCGGAGCCTCGGCGCTCGACGGCGGAGAAGGGGCGAACCCCGTCCGGAGCGAGCGGGAGCCCTTTCGCCGCCGAGAACCCGATCCTTCGTTGCAGGGAGGGATCGCCCTCGCCACAATCGCGCCTTCGCATCCAGTTCCTGTCTCGAGAGATCCTCATGACCTCCACGCTGCCGATCGCCGTGCTCTCACTGGCCCTCGCCGCCACCTCGATCGCCTCCGCGCAGGAGGAGACCGCACCCGCAGACCAGTCCGTGGATGAGTCCGCGGTCGAAGGCGCCGACGAAGCCGCCACCGCGTCGGAGGAGAAGAAGCTCACCTCCGGCGACCTCAACGCCCTCAAGTTCCGCTCGATCGGTCCGGCGCTGATGTCCGGACGCGTCGCCGACGTCGCCATCGATCCGGTCAAGCCGAGCACCTGGTACGTGGCGGTGGGGTCGGGGAATCTCTGGAAGACCACCAACTCGGGAACGACCTGGACGCCGATCTTCGACGACAAGGGCTCGTACTCGATCGGTTGCGTGACCATCGACCCCAACGATCGCCACACCATCTGGGTCGGCACCGGCGAGAACGTTGGCGGCCGACACGTCGGGTACGGCGACGGCGTCTATCTCAGCCGCGACGGGGGCAAGTCGTTCAAGAACGTCGGACTCGCCAAGAGCGAGCACATCTCGAAGATCCTCGTGGATCCCCGGAACTCCGAGGTCGTCTACGTCGCGGCGCAGGGACCGCTCTGGTCCTCCGGCGGCGAGCGCGGACTCTTCAAGTCGACGGATCGCGGGGCGACGTGGAATCCGATCCTCACCAAGGGCGAGTGGACCGGCGTCACCGACGTCGTGATGGACCCCACCGATCCCGACGTGCTCTACGCCGCCACCCACCAGCGGCACCGCACGGTGTGGGGCCTCATCAACGGCGGGCCGGAGTCGGGCATCTTCAAGTCGACCGACGGTGGCGCGACCTGGACCGAACTCAAGAGCGGGCTTCCCGGCGGCGACAAGGGCAAGATCGCCCTCGCGGTGTCGAACCAGGATCCGAACGTCGTCTACGCGACCATCGAACTCGCCGGACGCACCGGTGGGATCTGGCGTTCCGAGAACGGCGGAGCAAGCTGGTCGAAGATGAGCGACTACACCAGCGGAGGAACCGGACCGCACTACTACCAGGAGATCTACCTCGATCCCCATCGCTTCGACACCTTCTACCACGCCAACGTGCGGCTCGGCCGCACCGAGGACGGAGGGCGGACCTTCGAGACCGTCGAGCGGCCGAGCAAGCACGTCGACAATCACGTGGTCGCGTTCCACCCGACCGATCCCGACTTCCTGCTCGTCGGCTGCGACGGGGGGCTCTACCGATCGTGGGATCGCGGCGCGACCTACTCCTTCTGCGCCAACCTTCCGGTGACGCAGTTCTACAAGCTCGATGTCGACTACGACGAGCCCTTCTACAACGTGGTCGGCGGCACCCAGGACAACAACTCCCAGTACGGCCCCACCCGCACCGGCAACAACGCCGGCATCCGCAACTCCGACTGGCGCATCACCATCGGCGGCGACGGCCACGATTGCGCCATCGATCCCACCGATCCGAACGTGATCTACTCGGAGTCGCAGCGGGGCTTCCTGCGCCGCTTCGATCGCCGCACCGGCGAGTCGGTCGACATCCGCCCGCAGCCCGAAGCCGACGAGGAGGAGCTGCGCTTCAACTGGGATTCGCCGATCTTCATCAGCCCGCACTCGAACACCCGGCTCTACTTCGGCTCCAAGAAGCTCCATCGCAGCGAGGATCGCGGCGACTCCTGGACCGCGATCAGCCCGGACCTCTCGCGCAACCTCGACCGCTTCACCCTGCCGTTCATGGGACGGGTCTGGAGCATCGATGCCCTCTGGGACCTCTACGCGATGTCCGAGTACGGCAACATCACTTCGATCAGCGAGTCGCCGGTGGTGGAGGACCTGATCTACGTCGGCACCGACGACGGCCTGATCCACGTCACCGAGGACGGCGGCGGGTCGTGGCGAGCGATCGATGGCATCGAGGGCGTTCCTCCGCAGGCCTTCGTCAACGACGTCAAGGCGGATCGCCACGACCCCGACACCGTCTATGCGGTCTTCGACGACCACAAGTCGGGCGACTTCGAGCCGTACGTCTTCCGCAGCCGCGATCGTGGCCGCACCTGGGAGTCGATCGTCGGGAATCTGCCCGAGCGGCATCTGGCGTGGCGGCTCGTCCAGGACCACGAGGTCGCGGATCTGCTCTTCGTCGGCACCGAGTTCGGCGTCTTCTTCTCGCGCGATGCCGGAGCGCACTGGGTCAAGATTCCCGGCGCCCCGAACATTCCTTTCCGCGATCTGGAGATCCAGCGTCGCGAGAACGACCTCGTCGGCGCGACCTTCGGGCGCGGGTTCTACGTGCTCGACGACTACTCGCCGCTCCGCGAGGTCGGCATGGACGGCGTTTCGGAGGAGCCGTTTTCGATGTTCCCGGTTCGGCCGGCGCTGCTCTATCTCGAGGACCGTCCGCTTGGAAGCCCCTCCGGATCTCAGGGCGACGACTACTACGCGGCGGACAATCCGCCCTTCGGCGCCGTCTTCACCTACCACCTCGAGGAGAGCCTCGAGACCCGGAAGGAGCGTCGCCGCAGCGCGGAGAAGGAGGCGTGGAAGGAAGGTGGCGACAACCCCTCGCCCGGTTTCGACGCGCTCAAGCTCGAAGAGCGCGAGAACGCGCCGACGATGGTCTTCACCATTCGCGACGCTGACGGCGAGGTGGTGCGGCGGATCACCGGGCCGACCAAGTCGGGCCTGCACCGCATCGCCTGGGACCTTCGCTACGGCGGATTCACCGGCGAGGGCAGTGGACCGCTGGTGGTGCCGGGCACCTACACGGTCAGTGCCAGCAGCATCGTGGACGACGTGGAGACGGAACTGGGCGAGGCTGAACCGTTCGAGGTCGTCGCGATCGGCGAAACCAGCATTCCTCGGGTCGATCGCGAGGAGACCCTCGCCTTCCAGATGCAGGCCGGCGAACTGCAGCGGGCGGTGGTGGGTTCGATGCGGAAGCTGGACGCGGTGCTTGCGCAGCTCGGAGAGATCGAGAAGGTCGTCGCCAACACCCGCGATCTCGATCCGGCCCTTCGCGAGCAGGCTCGGCGCATTGAGCTCGGACTGCTCGACGTCAAGGATCGCCTGGTGGGTGACGAGACTCGCTCGAGCCGTGGCCAGACCACTCCGATGTCGGTGCAGGCGCGGGTCGGCCTCGCCCTCTCGGGAACGCTGCGACAGACCCACGGTCCGACGCAGACGCTCCGCGAGCAGTACCAGATCGGACTCGAGCAGTACGAGGCGCTTCGAACCGAACTCGCCGACCTCATCGAGCTCGACTATCAGATCCTGCTCGACAAGCTCGACGAAGCCGGAGCGCCGTGGACCTCCGGCCGCCCGCTGCCGAGGCTCGACCGCTGAGAGACGAGCGGTGTGACCGGCGTCAGGATTCGCCGCCGGCCTCGGTCGCGCTCACGAAGCGTGCGGAGAGTTCGTTGGCGGCGCCATCCCCACCGGCGTCGCGCGGCGATGAGCCCTCCGACGCGCCAGGTGCGCCACGAGCAGGGCGATGGCGAAGGTGACGAGCCAGAAGATTCCCGATGGAAGCCAGCCCATGAAGAGCGCTCCCATGGTCGGACCGCCATCGGCGAAGGCCTCGTCCGGCGGATCGTCCTGAGCCTGCCAGACGCGGAACCCGCGGTCGAGACCGAGCAGGAGGGTCGGCCACAGGCAGAGCACGCCGCCGACGAGCAGGATCGCCCGCGCGATCCACGAGCGAAGGCATGCCGCAGCGATGGCGGTGGCCAGAG
Organism: bacterium; assembly: GCA_029977865.1. Taxonomy (GTDB): domain Bacteria; phylum Planctomycetota; class Phycisphaerae; order Phycisphaerales; family SM1A02; genus VGXO01. The sequence goes on along the minus strand of JAPOKA010000001.1, from coordinate 10,842 downwards.
CGCACCCGGCACCGATCGCGACATAGCTGAAGAGGGCGGGATGGAAGGCGGTGAAGTCGATCCCGGAGGCGAGCCAGACGCCTCCGATCATGGCGGCGAGGGAGAGTCCCGAGATCGCCACGCTCGTGGCGATGCGGATCAGCAGCCGCTGCCTTCGCGTCCGCGGGTCGAAGGTCGAGGGGTCGTTGCGATCGAACCCGCGGCCGCACTCGGGGCAGACTTCCGTGGCGAGATTGCTCAGCTCGTAGTCGCAGGTTCGGCAGTGCACGACGAAACGACCCTACGCGCGCGGCGGGCGATCAGGGCGGAAGTCGCTCGCGAACCTGATCGGTCACCCAAAACGCCTCTTCGAACGCCGTCTCGACCGCGGGCAGCAGCCAGTTGTCCTGGTTCGCGAACCAGATGTTGCCGTTGAGGGGGCGGCGGAGCTCCTGCGGAAGGCCGCTGGTCAGCTTGCCGGGAACCGCGTAGGGCATGGCATGGCCCCATCGGGTCATGCGAACCTGCTGCACGTCCGCGAGTCCGAGTCCGAAGATCCCCAGCTTCTCCTCGAGCTGCGGCACGAGCAGTTCGGCGTAGCTGCGCCAGTCGCTTGCCTCGACGATGCTGAAGCGGGCGGTGTGCCAGGGAAGCGGCCAGTAGAGGGTGAGGGCGCGGCTCGAGCCGGCGGTGGCGAACCCCGCATTCACCGCGTCGGTCACCACGCGATCGAACTCGAACGCGTTGCCGTCGAGCGGGAAGGTGCGACCGCCTCCGAGGAAGAGGTCGTAGAAGTCCTGGTCGATCCCGCGCGAGAGCAGGACGTTCGCGACGAGGTAGGCGGCGGTCGGCACCTGATGCATCGCGTCGAACTTCTCGGGGTCCGTCTCGGCAAGCCACGGCATCATGTGACGGGCGATGTGCTTGGCGTTGGCGAGGATCACCTGCCGAGCGTGGGTGCTGCGAAGCTCGCCGTCCGGGGTCCGCCAGCGCAGGATCGATCCGTCGCGCACCGGCTCGATCGACGCCACCAGGGAACCGGTTCGCATCGGCACCCCCGGTCCGCCCTCGCGGGGCCGATGGGCGGCCTTCCAAATCGCTCGCGCGAGACCGGCGTTGCCGCCGGGCAGGATGTTGCGACCGAACTCCTCGGCGGCGACGAAGTTCCAGCCTGCGGCTGCGCTGAGTTCGTCGAATCCGACCCCGAAACTCGAGTAGCAGTAGGCCTGCAGGATGTACTCGAGCCGCGGAGGCAGCGAGCCGCAGCGCAGCAGAAGGTCGTCCTTGAATGTGCGAAGGTCGAGTTCGGAGACCTCGCGACTCGGCTCGTCGAAGGGAATCTCCGGATACGCCTCGCAGGCGAAGTACTCGACCGCTGCCTGATAGGCCGCGAGGGCTCGCACCGCGGTGGGATCGGGATCGGGACCGAGGAGATCGGTGCCGACCTCGCCGTCGAACTCGAAGGAGAAGGTGCCGTCGTCCTGACGCCACTCGCTCGCGAGGTTCAATTCGTCGTAGAGCGCCTCGATGCGGGTCCCGGGATCGGGCTGCATGAAGTACGCGCTGCCGAGACTCCACGCCCGGCCACCCTGGGCCTCGCCCATGGCGTTGCCGCCGGTGCGGGGCCGCAGTTCGAAGAGGACGGTGTCGCGATCGCGCAGCATGAGGGCGGAAGTGAGCCCGCTGAGACCGCCGCCCACGATGGCGACCTCGATCGACTCCTGTGGTGCCGGAGAGCGGTCGCACGATTCGCAACTGTGAAACGGGATGGCGTTGTCGGGGAAGACGTCACCGAACCACTGCGGCGCGAAGGGGACTCCGCCGACGAGTTCCGAGCGTTCGAGCGCGGCGATTCGCAGGATCGGATCGGAGAAGAAGGGCGGCGCGGCGGGCGGAACGATTCCCGCCGGTGCACGCGGAGCCAATGGACGTGCGAGCAGCCGTTTCGGCAGGGCGCTCGCGGCGCCGAAGCCGACGAGGGCTCCAAGTCCGCGGCGAAGAACCTCCCTGCGGGTGGGCATGACTCGAGAGTATGGCTTGGGATCGGCGTGGTGAGACGCGCAATCGTCGGATCGGAGGTCGCTTCGATCGGCTCAGGCCGGCCGGAGCAGCGAGCGATCGGGGCTTGTCGGCGTTTGTGAATCAGACCTGCCGCGGCACGAATCGGGCTGAAGCAGTCCGAGCCGAACTCAGGCCGGCCACAACCACGCGAAGACGGCACCGGTGATCAAGCCGAAGACCACGCCGTCGACGAGTCCCGTCACGATTTCGCGCCGCGACTTCTGGAACCAGATGTCGCCGGGGAGCCCGGCGAAGCAGTGGGTCAGGATGCCCGCGGTGCCGAGGACCTGCATGATTCTCAGGAAGTCGGGACGGACGGCCTCGCCGGACTCCGCAGCCGCCACGGCGAAGGCGTGCCAACCGAGGTAGCCGATGAGGACGCTCGCCACGAGGTAGACCACGAAGGTCTTCGCCATGTTTCGGCCCATGCTGATCGGACCCCAGACCCTGAGGATTCCGATCGGGCGCTTCTGCATCGACTCCCACTTGGCCTTCTTCTCGTCCGCGGAGAGTCCCTCGCACTTGCGGAACTCCGGGAAGCCGTAGCTGCCGGGTGGGATGCCCATCCGCTCGACGGTGTCGATGAACGAGTCCTCGTTGGGCACTTCCTGCCAGTCGCCCTTGTGATGGCCGACGAGCATCCACGCGAGGGCGCTCGCGATCCACACCGCGACCGCGGAGGCGACGATCGGAAGCCACAGGTGCGCGAGAAAGTCCATGGGATGTTCCTCCAATCGAGGCGACGCTGAAGGAAGCGCCGCACATTCGGTTGCGAACGGTTGTCTCGATGGCGGGAAGGCTGGACGCCATCAGAGAGCGGGATTCATGCTACCAACGGCCAATCGAGCCGCGGGAAGCAACCTCGCCTGCGAGGCACTGATCCGCACCACCATGGATTGCGGCGCTTCGTCTCGCCCGCGGCCTGGTCCGAAGGGTGCCGGGAAGGAGGCACGGTCGGTCGCCGAGGCGACATCCGGATCGGCGGACTGTCGGGCGCGGATCGGGTCCGAGTTGTTCCGACGATTGCCGCACGGACAGGTCAGTCGTGAGGCATCTCCTACCGGCGTTCGGGAAGCGAAAGCAGCAGTTCGCCCCGCGAAAGCAGGATGGGATACTCGACGCTGGTGCGGAACACCGCGAAGCGATCGGGATCGGCGCCGAGTCGCTCGAAGATTTCCGACAGCATCGACTTGTAGTTCGGAACCTCGGAGAGGTGGGCCCCCGTCAATCCGTCGCCCAGCGACGAAACCGGCAGATTCTCCATCACGAGATTGTCCACGCTCCGGGACGTCGGCCCGATCGAACTTGGCATCCGTTCGGCGTAGAAGTTCGCGCTCGGCTTCACGGCAGCGACGAGCTCTCGGTCGACGATCAGATCGAGCACGAGCAGCGGCGTGGGAAGCTGGACCGCGGTGAACGGGCCGGCATGCCGGCTTGCGGGCTCCGCGAATCGCGAATAGGCCCGCCGAGAGACGGCCCCGAGCGTGACGGTGATGGCACGCTTGAGGCCGACATGGCTCGAAGGCATCGTCAACCGGATGTGTCCGTCGACCTCGTCGCGTTCCAGCTCTCGCACATCGGGCGAGGAGAACTGTCGCATGATCCACGGCCCACCATCATGCGGATCGTTCTCCTCCTGCTTGGACGCGGACGCAGGGAGCGCATCGCCGGACTCTTCGTCGAGATGGCCCCGAATCAGCTTGATCAACGGAGCTCGGGTCGGGCGGAGACGTCGGATCCCGGCCGCCGAGTACAGGCTCGCGCTGTCCACGCGGTCGGGATCGGTCTTGGAGATGCTCACGATGTTCGTGACCAACTGCAGGTCGGCCTCGAGTCCCCAGATGTGTCGGTTGGCGACGAACGCGTTCCGGCGATGGTCGCGCATGATCCGGTCGGAATCGGAGGCGTAGACGCTGACCAGCGAGTCGTACGACCGGCGATCACCAGCCTCGACCCGCACGTGCTCCTCGAACAGATCGAACGACTCCCGCACCTCATCTCGAACCATCTCCGGAACGTTCGCCTTCCGCGCACGCTGCAGCAGAGCTCGCTGATTGCTCGGGCCCGGGATGCTCACCGCGCCCGCGAGCGCGGATCGCGAGGTGACCAGTCGCGAGAGCTTCCAACTGAGCTTCATGGGAAGCGCGGTGGCGCGGTGAATGTCCGTCGGGGACCGTCCGCTGCAATCCAGCGAATCCAGGAGTCTGTCGGTGGCTCGCTGAAGGCGCTCCAAGACTCGCTTCGCACGTTCTTCGAAGTTCTCCATCCGATCCGGTCTCCTGATCCGTCCTATCTCGGCATCGGTCCGCCGATCGGTTGAGTCCGCAGTGACCCCTCCGGGTCGCTGCGTGCGCTGACCGCTCGATCGCCGCTCCAACCCTACCGGTCCTACGGTAGGGGGTGGCAGCGACTTTTTCACGAAAAATCCTTGACCAGTTTTCGGACGAGAAGTAGATTTGGATCCATGCGGGGGGGTAGCAGATGACGCGCCGCGGTGCCGTGGCGGTCCTTCAGCCGCTCCCGCCATGTCATGGGAGAAGATCGTGAACAAGAGTCAGACCCTGTGTGGAGTCGTCGCCCTCGCGTGCGTCGCTGGGGCTCCGCTGGGCGCAAACGCCGACCTGATCGGCAGTCGCATCACGCTCGAGGGGCTTCTCGGAGACGCCGGAACGTTCGATGACTTCGAGGCCTACGACATCGGTGACGACGCCGCCAACGTTCTCTTCGATCCGGCGGGCGAAATCGTCAACCTGCTGACGTCGACCTCGATCGCCAACGGTCAGGGACCCGGTCTCGTCAAGGACGGCGCCGTCTACACCACCACCCCCGGCGTCGCCATGCAGTGGTGTGGCAATGCCTGGTTTGGCATGGACAGCAAGACCATCGGGGGCAACAGCGGCGGTGGCTACACCGCGATCGAGTACACCGAACTCGTGACCGCCATGGGCGTCGATGTCCAGGTCTTCTCCGGTTACGGCGGCGCCCACCAGGCCCGCGTATACGACCTCAGCAACAATCTCGTCGGAGTCCACGACTTCTCCGTGACGGGCGGCCGGTACTTCTTCGGTTGGGAGTACGCCGCTGGCATCGGTCGAGTCGAGATCGACTTCCTCGCCTACTCGTGGGGCGCCTTTATCGACGACCATCAGTTCGGCGTCGCCGTTCCTGCTCCCGCGGCACTCTCGATGTTCGGTCTTGCCGGACTCTTGGGAACGCGTCGCCGTCGCGTCGCCTGATCTCGCGTTCCGAGGCGAGTGCGTCTCGGATGACGGCGATTCGGAGCGGATAGTTCTCCAGTGGCGACACCCTGCGGCCTGCGGGGTGTCGCCGCTGGATTCATCAAGGGGGGCTTCGATCCTGGTCGTGTCGTCGCCAGTCTCTCTCCGCTCGCAAGGATCAACCAATGCAGACGAAGCAACTGACCTGCTCCCTCGCCGCCGTGGCCTCCCTGCTTCTGGTCGGAACCCCGTCGCTCGCGGGTGACGTCGATCCGAACCTCTTGTCGGTGATGGGGCAGGCTCCGCGGGGCTCCATGGTCTCGGTGCTCGTCTACATGTCCGATCCGCTCGACGTCCGGGCGATGGACGATGAACTCACGGGCCAGCGGGCGACCCGGCAAGCCCGGCACGAGATGGTTGTTCGAGCGCTCCGAGGGCGGGCCGGTGAATCGCAGGCCGACCTCCTGAAGGATCTGGCGCGGCTGCAGGAGATCGGTGAGGTTGCGTCGTTCAAACCGTTCTGGATCGCCAACGCCGTGCAGGTGGAGGCCAAGCCGAACGCGATTCTCGAACTCGCGGCGCGAGTCGACGTCGCGAAGGTCTTTCTCGCGTACCCGATCGAGGGGATTCGTCCGGTCGATCTGCGGCAGAACGAGAAAGGCGATCCGATCCTCGAGGCTGGTGGCGAGATCGGAGACGGTCCCGAACTCGGTCCGGTCCTCGGCGACCGCGGGTCGGATTCCACGCCGCCGCTCGCCGCGAGCACCGGCGTGATCGAGCCGGGGCTCCTTGCGATCAAAGCCGACGTTTGTTGGGCCGCTGGCTTCGACGGATCCGGCATCCTCTTGGCGGACGTCGACAGCGGCGTCGAAGGCGACCATCCCGCGCTCGCCTCACGCTGGGCGGGCACCTTGCCGCAGTACGCCACCCATCCGGACTGGGCGTGGTTGGATCCTGTGCTGGGGCCATCGGACTTCCCTTGGGATCCGAACGGCCATGGGACCCACACGACCGGCATCATGTGTGGCGGATTGCCCGGCGACCAGATCGGCGTCGCGCCAGGAGCGCGCTGGATCGCCGCAAGTCCCATCCAAGGCGGGGACGACACCATCGTCGAGATCATCGAGTCGTTCGAGTGGTTGATCGACCCCGACGGCGATCCCGGGACGGTGTGGGACGTTCCTCACGTCTGTTCGAACTCCTGGGGCATCTATGACGGAGTCGGCGGTGGTCCTTCGACCTGCGACGAGACCCTGTGGCAGTTCCTCGACGCCGTGGAGGCAGCCGGAACCGTCGTGATCTTCGCTGCCGGAAACCAGGCCGAGGCGGGTCTCCGATGGCCGCCCAATCGCGCGACCGACGACTATCGCTCGCTGGCGGTGGCGGCGGTGGACAGCGAAGAGGTCGGCTGGCCGATCGCGTGGTTCTCCTCGCGTGGTCCGTCCTTCTGCACGCCGGACGGATCGCCCGCCATCAAGCCTGAAGTCGCGGCCCCCGGCGTGTCCATCCGCTCTTCCTACCGCGGTGGCATCTACAACCTGCTCTCCGGCACCTCGATGGCGGCGCCGCACATCTCCGGCGTCGTCGCGCTGGTGCGCCAGGCCTGCCCCGATCTGAGCGTCACCGAAGTGAAGCAGGTGCTCTACGGCGCGACCGTCGACCTCGGCCAACCCGGTGACGACAACGACTACGGGCACGGGATGATCGATGCGTTCCAGGCCGTTCAGCTCGCTCTGGAACTCTGCGGCGCGACTCCACCCATCGTGCAGGATGCCTGGTACGCCGTGCCGTTCCAGACTCCGTATCAGATCACGCTTGTCGCGGCCGACTACGACCAGGAGCCCACTCCGCCGATGCTCACGTACGAGATCGTCAGCCTGCCGAGCGACGGCTCGCTCGCCGACCTCGGCAACGGGCACGTCATCACGGAGAGCGAGCTGCCCTACGTTCTCATCGAGGGCGGCAACTCGGTCGAGTACGTTCCAGCCAATGGATTCTCGAGCACCGACCTGTTCATGTATCGGGCCGACGACGGGGGCGATCCGCCGAGCGGAGGTCACTCGGCGAACGCGACGGTCACGCTGCTCGTGCAGTTCGGCCCGCCGACGATCGTCACACCGTCGGTCCTTCCGCAGGGCTATCAGGGATTCCCGTACCCGCCCGTCGCGCTGGAGGCCTATCAAGGACAGCCGGAACTGGTGTGGGAGGTGCTCCCGGTGCCCTACGCAGAGGTCGACCTTGGCTTCAACGCCTACGAGGTCGTCGGTGTCGCACAGGATTGGCACGCGGACGACGGGGCGTGGACCTACGTCCTGCCCTTCCCGTTCCCGTACTACGGCGTGGACCGATCGCAGGTCACGGTGTCGAGCAACGGCTGGCTGAACTTCGGGACCTCGACCGGCAGCAGCGCCTCCAACTCGCTGCAGCGGTTGATCAGCAACACCAGAATCTGTCCGCTCTGGGACGATCAGCGGACCAACTTCAGCGATGCCGACATCTACATCGACGAGTCGATTGTCGACCAGGTCACGATCCGTTGGGATACGGTGACCTACGTAGGACAGCATCCCTGCGAGTACTCTTGCACGCTGTACGCCGACGGTCGCATCCGATTCGCCTACGGCCCGGGAAACACGCCGATCACCGCCACCATCGGGATCTCGGCAGGCAATGGCGTCGACTATCTCGTTTCGTCCTACGACGGAGTGAGCAACCTCGACAACGTGGATTCGCTCGAATACCTCGTGGTCGGACCGCTGAAGGACGGCATGACCCTGTCTCCCGCAGGCATCCTGTCCGGGATCCCCGCCGAGGCAGGATTGTCGCGCTCGCTCATTCAGGTGACCGATGCGCTGCTTCGCACCGACAAGCGGGTCTTCGATCTCGTCGTCACCGATGAGGTGCCGTGCCTCAACGACCTCGATGGCGATGGTGCGATCGGCGGCGCGGATCTCACGATCCTGCTGGGCAGCTGGGGCGAGTTTGGCTCAGTCGCCGATCTCACCGGGGACGGCACCGTGGACGGCGCGGATCTAACGATTCTCCTGGGTGCCTGGGGCGAGTGCCCCTAAGGTCGAGCTCCTTCTCCGCATACGCCCGGAGCTCACCGACGACGCGGAGAAGCTCGCCGTCCATCGCCGGCCGGGCTCGCGGAGGTCCAACTCGACACCGGCCGGCCCGAGGTGGGCCGGTCGCGTCTCGATGCGAGAGGTGGGAGCAGGATTTGAACTCCGCTTGGGACTCCACAAGCCCGGCGGACGAGCGAAGCGAGGCCGCGCGGCCGCGTGAGCGGCCTCCCCCGCGTGACGAATCGGCATGACGCGTGCCGCGAGCCGACCGCAATCAGACAGAGTTCTTATGGGGATTGTGGGAACGACAACGAGGCCTCGCGGCCCCGCGTCGATCGAGCAGTAGAGAGGAAGCAACGGATTTCTGGACATGTGCTTCGCGGTGCCAACAGCGAAGCCAGTGTCCTCGAGTTTCCGGCAAGTTTAGATAAAGAGGGCTCTCGAGTGGCAAGTGCACATTTTGCGCGGTCGGCTATCTTCCCGCCGCGCCACCGCGCCTCAGGAGCCCGAACATGACCGCGGTTGACCCCAAACGACTGGATTCGCTGCTCTCTCAGATGGTTTCCGACATGGGGGCGGCCGCGGTAGCGCCCTTGGTCGTCCTCGGTGATCGCCTCGGTCTTTTCAAGGCTCTGGCCAAGGGCGGACCGATGTCGGCGGAAGCGCTGGCGGATGCAACGGGCACGACTGCGCGATACGTCCGCGAGTGGTGCTCGGCACAGGCTGGTTCCGGGTACATCACCTACCACGAGGACAGCGAGACATTCTCGCTGACCCCGGAACAGGCGGCCGTCTTCGCGCAAGACGACAGTCCTGCCTGCATGGCGGGCGGCTACTACGCCATCGCGTCGATGTTCATCGACGAGCCGAAGATCGCACGCGCGTTCCAGACCGGCGAAGGTGTCGGGTGGGGCGAACATTGCAATTGCCTGTTCTGCGGGACGGAGAAGTTCTTCCGTCCGGGATACCAGGCGAGTCTCGTCAGCGAGTGGATTCCGGCTCTCGAGGGCATCGTCGATCGGCTGCAGGCCGGGGGCAAGGTCGCGGACGTCGGATGTGGCCATGGTGCATCGACGCTCGTGATGGCCGAGGCTTTCCCCAATTCCGAGTTCATCGGATTCGATTTCCATGAGGCCTCCATCGACTCGGCAAATGAGCGTGCCAAGGAGGCCGGTCTTGGCAACGTCCGTTTCGAAGTGGCGAGCGCAAAGCACTTCCCGGGGAGCGACTACGACCTCGTGGCCTACTTCGACTGCCTTCACGACATGGGCGACCCCGTGGGTGCGATTGCTCATACGCGCAAGGCGCTGAGACCAGATGGCACCGTCATGATCGTCGAGCCGTTCGCGCACGATCGGCTGAAAGACAATCTCAATCCAGTTGGGCGCATGTACTACGCCTTCTCGACGATGATTTGTACGCCCGCTTCGATCAGCCAGGAGGTTGGTCTGGCGCTCGGCGCACAGGCAGGGCCGGAGCGACTCCGCCGCGTCGTGCGCGACGGTGGTTTCGCGCGTTTCCGCGTTGCAGCTGCCACCCCGTTCAACATGATCATCGAGGCGAGGCCATAGCGCTTCTGCGTGGAGTACCAACCAGTCCTCCAGTGAGTCGGATGAACTCATTCGTACTCGCTCGGCGGATTGAGAGCCGGGCTCCGATGCCAAGCACCAGCCGCTGATCGAGACCGAATCCGTGCTCGACCCGGTCGCGCGGCAAAGACCTCGAGGCCACGCTGGCGAAGTCCGAAGCCGCGCTGGACATCCATGAGTCGGCGCGAAGGCCGCCGGGCTCGTCGCAGGGCCCGGTTGCACGTCGCGGCGGAAGACGACAAACTCCGGTCGAAGGTCGCCGGTCTCGAACCTCCCACCACACGCGAAAGGCCCATCATCGATGAATGTTCCCGTCGGCGGCAGGCGGATCCTCATGCACGGCATGCTTCTCGTGCTGGTCGGCCTCGTGTGGGGCTTCGCGATTCCCGCCACGCCGTACCCGCGGCTCGCGCTCGGGGCGCACATCCAGCTCGTGATGAACGGCATGCTGATGATGGTGATGGCCACGGCGCTGCTGGCCATGCCCAATCGCGTGGGGCCCAAGTCGGTGTGGATCATGCAACTCGCCGCCTACCTGACCTGGGCGATGGCATTGTCCGAGGTCGCCAATGCATGGTGGGGAACGAGGCAGATGCTTCCTATCGCGGCGAGCGAGACCGATGCCGCGGGAGGCGCGTCCTGGCAAGAACTGGTCGTCATGCTCACGCATCTCGGGGCCGGCCTGGGCCTGATCGTGGCGTGGGTGTCGCTCGTCGTTGGATTCTTGCGTGGCGCGGCGGGCAACGCGAACGCCCCGGCCGTGAGGCCAGGGCGTTCACTCTGAACCGTTCGGCGAGCCGCTTTCGCGGTCACCTCTTGAAGTAGCGGGGGCAGGATTTGAACTCCTCTTAGGAGTCCACAAGCCTGGCGGACGAGCGAAGCGAGGCCGCGCGGCCGCGTGAGCGGCCTCCCCCGCGTGACGATTCG
>JAPOKA010000019.1 GCA_029977865.1 bacterium | reverse complement strand
CTCGCGATGCGCGGGATCGGCGGACCGCAGCAGGCCGATCAAGACGCCGCGGGCATCCATCGGCTCCCGGCAGGCTTCCAGAACCTTCGCGGGAATCGCCGCGGTGATGGCCGCTGCCCGGGCCACGAGTTCCTCGTCGGGCGCGCCGATGCTCGCCATCGAGTGTTCCACCGCAGCGCGGGAGATCCGGGCCGCGGGTGCAGCGGCAGCGGCACGCGAGGGCGGTGTGGCGACGCTCGTGGCTGCGGCGTCCTCAGGCGGCGCGACCGCCGCGGCGTCGATTCCCTCGATGCGAGCGATGCGCTCGCGCAGCGGGGGGTGGGTCGCGAAGAGCGCTGCAAAGGCGGAGGTGAAGAAGAAGTGGCCGAACTCGGAGACGTGGGGACTCCATGGCCGCGCCGGCGGCAGGCCGCCGATCTTCCGCAACGCTCCCGCAATGCCGGAGGGATTGCGGGTGAACTGCACGGCGCTGGCGTCTGCGAGGAACTCGCGCTGGCGACTCACCGCCGCCTGGATCAGGCGACCGAAGAAGGTGCCGAGTGATCCGACCGCCCAGAGCAAGAGCCCGAAGGCCATGATGCCCAGTCCCACTGCGGCGCCATCGTTCTTGCGTCCACCGCGGGAGTGGGCCAAGGCGGGGCCGAGATAGCGAACACAGGTCCAGCCGACGATGCCGATCACGAGGATTCCGAAGATCACTCCGGTCAGGCGGATGTTGAGGCGCATGTCGCCGTTCAGGATGTGGCTGAACTCGTGGGCCATCACGCCCTGCAACTGCCCGCGATCGAGTTGGTGCACGCAGCCGCGGGTCACGCCGATCACGGCGCTCTGCGGGGTGTAGCCTGCTGCGAAGGCGTTGATCGAGTCGTCGTCGATGAGATAGACCGGCGGCACCGGCACGCCGGAGGCGATCGCCATCTCCTCGACCACGTTGAGCAAGCGACGCTGATCCGGATCACGGGTCGAGGGGTCGACCCGCGATCCCCCGAGCATCTCCGCGACCACCGATCCACCTTGGCCGAGTTGGGCGATCTTGAACAGGCTCGACAGTCCGACCACCAGCACCGTGAGGCCGGCCACGGCGCCGAGGAGCTTGGGGTTCCAGAAGGGCAATTCCCCCTCGGAGGCGCCGGCGGCGGCGAGCGGCAGGTAGAGCGCAGCGATCAGGGCGACGACCGCGACCACGAAGAGCACCACGAGCCGTCCGGTGCGGCGACGGGCCTCGTCCTGAGCGCGGAAGTAATTCACGCGGATGCCTCCGTGGCACTGCCGCCGCCGATCGAGACCACGGGGGCCTCTGCGATCGCGGCGTGATCCCACTCGAGGACCTTCGCCTCGCGATACCGCAGCAGCGAGGCCACGAGGTTCGAGGGAAACTCTCGCCGCGCGATGTTGAAGCGCACCACCGCGTCGTTGTAGGCGTGGCGGGCAAAGGCGATGCGGTTCTCGCTGGTGACGAGTTCCTCCTGGAGCGCAAGGGCGTTCTGCGAGGACTTGAGTTCGGGGTAGGCCTCGAGTCGAGCGACCAGGACGCCGAGGGAGTGTTCGAGGGCAGCCTCCGCAGGCGCGAGGTCACCCGGCGCGTCGGCGGTTGCCGCAGACAACTGCTCCGCGGCGCGGGTTCTCGCCGCAGTCACCCGCTCGAGCGTCTCGCGTTCGTGGGCCATCGCCGCCCGAACCACCTCGACGAGTCGCGGCACCAGATCGTGGCGGCGCTGCAGTTGAACTTCGATCTGCGCAAAGGCGCCGGCGACGCGGACCTTTGCCGCGGCCAGTCGATTCTGAATGGCCACGCCCACCACCAGCACCAGCAGTGGGCCTGCCGCGATCGCGACTCCCAGGATCCAAGCCGACTCCATAGGGCGGAAGCCTAGGTTCTCTTTGGCGAGTCCGCCGCGAGCGAGCGATACGACTGCGATGCGGCGGGACGGATTGGACGAGGATGTCGAAGGTCACTTGTTCAGCGGTCTCGCAGAACCAGAGGGGGAGTCCGCCGCCGCGACGGCGACCGACTCGGCGATACCCTTGCACCGTATGGAGAGGCGAACACTGTCCTGGTCTCGCTGCGTCCGGGCGCTCGCATCTGCGCTCGCCATCGGATCGGGTGTGCTCTGCTCGCTTGCGGGTTGCCGCACCGTCGAGGGCACCGGGCGCAGCCAGTTGAACCTGCTCTCCGAACAGCAGGAGATCCAACTCGGCCGCGAGGCCTATGCGGAGGTCCTCGAGAGCCCAGCCACCCTCACCCGCGGCCCCATGGTCGATCGAGTGCGACGAGTGGGCGACGCGCTTGCAGCCGCCTCGTCGCGACGCTATCCGGCGAGCACCCGCGGCATGGAGTGGCAGTTCGTGGTGATCGAGGACGACTCGCCCAACGCCTGGGCGCTCCCGGGAGGCAAGTGCGCCGTCAACTCGGGCATGCTCGAGTTCATCGAGAGCGATGACGAACTCGCAGTGGTGATGGGTCATGAGATCGCCCACGCCATCGCTCGACATGGAGGCGAGCGGATGAGCCAGTCGATGCTCGCCTCGATCGTCGCGGAGGTCGCCCTCGGTGAACTCGACCCGCTGGTGCAGGCGGCGATCTGGCAGGCCTACGGGCTCGGCGTCGGCTTGCCATTCAGCCGCAGTCACGAGTCCGAAGCAGACGAACTGGGGCTCTTCATCGCAGCCGAAGCAGGCTACGACCCCCGCGCAGCTGCGAAGCTCTGGCGGCGAATGGCCGCGAACGGTGACGGATGGCCGGAGTTTCTCTCCACCCACCCCGATCCCGAGCGCCGCGCCAATCGCCTCGAGCAACTCACTCCCGCCGCGGAGGCGGTGCGGCAGGCCGCAGCGGACCGGGGAGTCCGTCCCGGAGCCGCCGCCCCGTCTGCGTCCCGGCCGGGGGTTCCTTGAAGGAGCTCCCGGGGATCCAGGTCTTCTGCTCGACGCGTCCGTTTTCGAGCAGGGTGAACGCGTCGATCCAGCCATCCGACCAGCGGATCACCGCCGCATCTCCCTCGAGGGTCCAGGTGCCGTCGGTCGGCTCGCCGGGAATGTTCTTGAACGCCAGACCGTCGGACTGGATCGCCACGCAGAAGGGTTCGCCGTTCTGCTCCATGCGGAGTTCGAAGACCCCGATGAATCCAGCGTGGTCCCCGGTGGTGCGGACGGCCTTGCCGATCGCGGACGGTCGCGCGGTGACCGGCGTCTCGGGGGAGAATGCGACCTCCTCGAAGCCGCTCGGCGAGTAGCGGATGAGATCGATCCAGCCGTTGTCGTAGTCCACGCGAACGCCCTCGCCGTAGGGCCGCCATCGTCCCCACTCGCCGCAGGAGCCTTCCGGGCCCTTCGACCAGGTGCTGCGGGCGGCGCCTCCGGGAAAGAGCACCACGTCGAAGGTGTTGTTCTGGCCATCCGTCAGCGCCCAGACCCCCGCGAACTTCTGCGGGTCGGGCAGGATGCCGAAGCGCGAGCGACTGGTGTCAGGGGCTGCGCCGTCGAGACCCGCCGCCCGGATTCGCGAGACCCGGGTCTCGGTGCGCGGCTTCGAACCAGGGTCGGCGCCGGGCGCCCAGGTCCGCTGCTCCCAACGATCTTCCTCAAGCCGATGCAACTGGTCGGTCCACCCGTCGAGCCAGCGGATCTCCGCACAGCCATCGCCCACCGACCAGAGGCCGCGATGTTCGCGGTCGATCGACTTGAAGCAGAGTCCGTTCGACTGCAGGGCCACTGCGAAGGGCTCGCCTTCGTTGTCGATCAGGGAGAAGACGCCGACGAACGGCGCGAGATCTTCCGCGGGGCGAACCGCCTTGCCGCCATTGGTCCAAGGACCGTCCACCGGGGTGGTTGGCGAGTACGAGACCTGTTCGAAGCCGTTGGGGCCGTAGCGGATGATGTCGATCCAGCCGTCGTCGTAGTCGACGCGCACCCCCAGGCCGTAGATCGACCAGCGCCCGCTCTCGCCCACCGCTCCGTTGGGCCCCTTGGTCCAGTTGGTTCGCGCCGTGCCATCCTCGAAGAGGGTCACGTTGAAGAGTTCGTTCTGCTCGTCGGTCAGCGACCAGGTGCCGAGGAAGGTCTCGCGCGACGCACCCTCGCCGGCCCGCGGAACACCCATGACCGAACCCAGCACGAGGTTGGACTTCGGGGCGGCGTTCGGCACCGAGTCCGACTGCTGAGCCTGCAATGGCAGGACGAAGAGTGCGACTGCGAACGCGGCGACCGTCAAGCGCATGTTGAACCTCCTCAGCGAGTCGCGGCGGAACGGACCCACGCAACTCGCGAAACAGATTTTCGATCGGCAATCCGGTCAGCGTCCGCTGAAGAACTTCTTCACCGCGTGCACGGTCGACTGTCGTCCCGCAGCGGCAATCGACTCGGTCAGCGGGATCTCCTTCGGGCAGACCTGAACGCAGTTCTGGGCGTTGCCGCAGTCGTTGACGCCACCGCGGCCGGAGAGTGCCTCGAGGCGATCTGCCTTGAGCACCTTGCCGGTGCCGTGCATGTTGAACAGCCGAGCCTGGCTGATCACCGCCGCCCCCACGAACTCGTGGTCCCACGCCGCGGAGTCGGGCTCGACGTTGTACTGCGGACAGGCCTCGAGACAGCATCCGCAACTCATGCAGGTCGAGAGGGCGTACCGAACCTCCTGATCGTCCGGCGATTCCTTCGGGCCGGGGCCGAGGTGATAGGTTCCGTCGAGCGGCACCCACGCCTTGACCCGCTGCAGGCCCGCGAAGAGCCGGGCGCGATCGACGCAAAGGTCGCGGACCACCGGGAACTTGCTCATGGGCTCGATGGTGATCGCTTCTCCGGCGTCGATGAACTGGTCGACCAGGCACGAGCAGGCTTGCCGCACCTTGCCGTTGACGAGCATGGTGCAGGAGCCGCAGACCTCCTCCAGACACCCCGAGTCGTAGGCGATCGGCGTGGTGGAAGTGCCGTCGGTGGTGGTGGGGCGGCTCGCGATCGCCTGCAGGACGCTGATCAGGTTGGCGCCGGGTTCGACCGGCACTTCGAAGCGCTCCCACCGCGGCGGCGCGGCGGGGTCGGCTTGTCGCTTGACGGCGACCTTGAGGACGCGCTGGGACCGGGAAGCGGGGGCGGAGGCTGCGTCGGGTGCGACCATCGGGGTTCCTCGTGGGTTCGCCGAGAAGGAGGGCATGGTAGCCCGATCGGAGTCGCCCTCGGATCCCGATCGAACCCCCGGAGTCTCGTCCACTTCGCCCGCCTCGGCCGATGGATGCTGCAGCAGTGTCGCCGCGGCGTCCGATCGCCGACCTCGGCCACTTCGAGGCCCACCTGATTCGCATGACCGATCCGCACGAGACCATCGCTTCCAGCCGAGCCGAGCCGCGATGCCGACCGTGGCTCGCGGCCGCCGGCGCCGTGATGCTCGTCGCAGCGTTGGTGTGGCCGTGGGTCCTCTCGGGGCGAGACACCTTCACCCAGAAGTCCTACGACCACGATCTCTTTCACCTGCCCTTGGTGCGGTCGTTCGCAGCGCAGTGGCCCGGGGTCGATCTCTCGGACTATCCCTCGGCGACCGGTCCGGGCTTTCACCTCGCACTCGCCACCCTGGCGCAGATCTTCGGGACGGGTGAAACGACGCTTCAGTTCCTCGGATCGCTGATGGCGATCGGACTCGTGGCCACCGTCGCGTGGCGATTCGCACGCTGGCGAGGTTCGGCGCTCGAAGGCCTGCTGCTGACCCTGCCGCTCTGCCTGAGTCCGTATCTCCTGGGCAACGCCATCTGGCTCATGACCGACAACCTCTCGCTGTGGCTGCTGGCGGTGGCGATCCTCGGCGCGAGCCTCACTGCGGCGACCCCCGCGCGACTCGTTCGCTGGAGCATCGCCGCAGCGGCGGCGTGCTTCGTTCGTCAGATCAATCTCTGGGTGCTCGCGCCGCTGGTGGTCGCAGGGTGGATCGCGTCGCGCTCGGGTACTGGCCTCGATGAAGGCGCGCCGGCAGAGGTCAGCGGCGCGGGATCGCGCTGCCACTCCGCCGCGGCCTCCACCAAATCAGCGACCGGCCGCACGCTCGGTGGTTTCGGGATGCTCGCGTGGACTGCGCTCGCGTGCATTCCCGCCGTCCTTGTCGTCGGCGGGTTCGCGTGGCTGTGGGGCGGCCTGACTCCGCCGTCGTTTCAGGAGTTTCATGCGGTGAGCGTGCAGCCAGCGGCGATTCCCTACGGCCTGACCCTCTTTGGGGTCTACGGCTGTCCGCTGTGGCTGACGATCTTCGTCGCCCGCGGCGAACGTGGCGTAGTTCCCCGCTCGATCGTGGTGCTCGCGAGTTTCGGCTGGGCTGCCTTCCTGATCGCGGGCAACTCCGACGCCGGACTCGAGGTCGGGCGGAACGGTGGCTGGCTTTGGCGGCTCGTCGCCGCGACACCGTCTCCCACGGGCGTTTCGATCGTGCTGGCATTCGGGAGCGCCGTGGGGGTGGCGCTGCTCGTGCAACTTGCAGCGCTCGCGGCCGGACGGAGAAGGCTCGGCGGAGCGATCGCCGCGATGGCGGCACTTGCCGCCTTCCTCGTGGCCCACGCGGCGAATCGCCAGCTCTTCGAACGCTACTTCGATCCGCCGGTGCTTCTCTTCCTCGCACTCTTTGCGGCGCTCGCGTGGCCCCGGAACGACGAGCGTCGCCCGGATCACCCAAGTCCCGCGAGCGGAGCCTTCACGGTGGCCCTTGCCGCCATGGCCGCGATGCAGCTGGCCTTCGCGACGGCCACGCTCTTCCTACCGCTCCTGCGCAACTGAACGGCCGAGTTGGCGGGGCGGCCGCGTCGAGCCAAGAGCGAGCAGGTGGGCGGAACCGTCGCTCACGCGTGCGGCGAGGCGACCGCCTTCGGGGCGCCGCCGCCCTCGACCTTGCCGTAGGTCCGCTTGCGCGGCTCGACGAGCGGAGTCTCGACCTTCTCGAAGGAGATCTTCGAACCACCGGTCTGCGGGTCGAAGGTCGCGATGGTGGTGGCGAGGAAGCGGTCGTCGTCGCGTTCGGTGAAGTCGGTGCGGTAGTGGCTGCCGCGGGACTCCTGCCGCTCGAGCCCGCCGCGGGTGATCGCCTCGGCGATGACGAGCATGTCTCCGACGGCGCGGGCGTAGGCAAGGGTCTGGTTCGTCCACATGCCGGAGTCGGAGAGCCGGATCTTCGAATAGCGCTCGCGAAGCGATCCGAGGGTCTCGAGACTCTGCTCGAGCCGGGGACCGCTCTTGACCACGGTGCTTGCCGCGGTCATCTCGACGCCGAGTTCCTTGCCGATCGCGTAGGGGTTCTCGGTGCCGCTTGCTCCGAGAAGCTCCTTCATCTGCGTCTCGCGTCGCGACTTGGCCGCGTCGAACGCGGTCGCCGCGGCATCGGCGGCGGGAGCCTGCTCGCGGGCGAAGTTCACCACTCCGGCGCCGCAGAAGAGTCCGTCGAAGATGCAGGAGAGCAGGGCGTTGGCACCGAGGCGGTTGGCGCCGTGGTACTGGTAGTTCACCTCGCCGAAGGCGTAGAGACCCGGGATGTTGGTGGTCATCGAGCCGGGAGCGCCGTAACGCAGGCCCTTGAAGTCGGGCTTCGCCTCGTAGGAGGTCCACAAGCCGCCCATCGAGTAGTGGACGCCGGGGAAGATCTTCATGGGCACTTCCGCCGGGTCGTCGCCGACGAACTTGCGGTAGATCTCGATGATGCCGCCGAGCTTCCGCTCGAGGTACTCGCGGCCGAGGTGGGTCAGGTCGAGGTAGACCATGTTGCCGCCTCCGACGCCGAGCCCATCGTGCACGCAGATCGAGAAGATCTCGCGGGTCGCGATGTCGCGGGGAACGATGTTGCCGTACTTGGGGTAGCGCTCCTCGAGGAAGTAGTAGCGCTCTGCGTCGGGGATCTGCCGCGGATCGCGGGCGTCGCCCTTCTTCCGCGGCACCCACACCCGCCCGCCTTCGCCGCGGGCCGATTCGCTCATGAGGCGAAGCTTGTCCGCACCGGGGATCGCGGTCGGGTGCACCTGGATGAACTCGCCGTTGGCGTAGCGGGCGCCGGCCTGATAGCAGCGGCTCGCCGCGGCGCCGGTGCACATGACCGAGTTGGTGCTCTTGCCGAAGACCAGGCCGCAGCCGCCCGTCGCCATCACCACCGCATCGGCGCGGAACGCGCGGATCTGCATGGTGCGGAGATCCTGGGCGACGATGCCGCGGCACTGGCCCTCGTCGTCGACCACGGGGCCGAGGAACTCCCAGTGCTCGTACTTGACGACCTTGCCTTCGGCCTCGACCCGGCGCACCTGCTCGTCGAAGGCGTAGAGCAGTTGCTGTCCGGTGGTGGCGCCGGCGAAGTGGGTTCGCTTGTAGAGGC
This sequence comes from bacterium, assembly GCA_029977865.1. Classification (GTDB taxonomy): domain Bacteria; phylum Planctomycetota; class Phycisphaerae; order Phycisphaerales; family SM1A02; genus VGXO01. The sequence continues at coordinate 37,916 of JAPOKA010000019.1, read as the reverse complement.
TTCCGCCGAAAAGTCGCAGGTCGCGCTGGCCCTCCGCGGTGCGGTTGAACGGCACCCCCATGCGATCGAGCAGATCGATGATCCGCGGCGCCCAGTGGGCCATCTCGTAGACCGGAGGCTGGTGGGCGAGGAAGTCGCCGCCGTAGATCGACTCGTCGAAGTGCTCGTGCTCGCTGTAGCCCTGTTGCCGGGCGATCTCGTTGCAGGCGTTGATGCCGCCCTGGGCGCAGACGGAGTGGCTTCGCTTGACCGGAACGATCGAGAAGAGATCGACCGGAATTCCGCCCTCGGTGATCCGGAGGGTCGCGGAGAGCCCGGCGAGCCCGCCGCCCACCACGATCACCCGATGCCGTGCGCCTGAAGCCATGGGTCGAACAGTCCTTTCAGAGAGCCTCGCTCGATTCGGTCGGTCAGTTCCCCGATTCGACGGGGACCCCGCTCGGGATGCCTTCGGAGACCTGAACTCCCGCCTGCATCTGCGCCTCGATTTCCTGAGCCTTGCCGATATTCAACGTCGAGAAGCCCCAGATCGCCGCGATGCCCATGGCGCCCAGAAAAAGGCCGATCGCAGTGCAGACCCGACCCCAGCGAACCTGGGCCTGACGGCTCACGGTGAGGCCCCAGGTGATCGCGGCACTCCAAAGGCCGTTGGCGAAGTGGTAGACCGCGGAGAGCACTCCGAGCAGGTAGATCGCGGCCATGGCAAGACCGAGGCGACCATCCTGAAAATGCTCGGCGGTGGTCGAGGCGGCCTCGGTGGCGCTGAAGGTCGGGAAGAAGCCGGCGTAGGTCCAGCCCCAGCGCAGGCTCGAGAGGTGGAGGAAGATGAAGACCAGCGCGACGTACCCGGTGATCCGCTGCAACGAATAGCGCCAGTTGCCCCCGTAGCGGTAGGCGGAGACGTTGGTTCGGCCGGTGCGGGCGAAGACGATGCCCAGGGCCGCATGGAAGAGCAGCGGCAACCAGATCAGACCCACCTCGATGAGCACCAGCGCCGGCAGCGAGTGGATGAAGTCGACCTCGTGCTGGAAGGTGTAGATGCCGCCAGTGCCGGGTCCGTAGGGGCTGTGTCCGAGCTGCTCGCCCCAGACGATCGAGGAGTTGGTGGTGAGGTGGGGGATCAGGAAGACCCCGATCGGAACCACTCCGCTGAGCGAGTGAAGCCGCCGCAGCAGGAAGTAGTGGCGATCGAGGAAACTGCCGGGTGTACCGGCGGCGGAGACGGTGCTCATGGGAAGCGTCGAGTATACGGAGCCGAGACGGCGATTCCGGGCTTCGATCGCGGCCCGCGGCGGATGCAGCAGCGGAGTCCCGATCCGCGTCGCCGCGTCGAACCGCACCCGTGAGATGACGCCTCCGGGAGCGCGGTCTCGTCGGTCGGCCGGCGAAGGCGATTCGCGGCAGAATCAGGACCCTGGAATATGCAAGCCGCCCGGCGTGGTCCTGCCGCCAGATGGGCTCGCCGCGCTCGCCGCCTGCGCCCCGCCCGAAGCCATCTGCGCCGCGACGAGCTTCGAGATCTGCACGTACCGGCTGCGGAGCTCGCCAAGGATCTGTCCGAGTTCCTCCGCCTCCTCGGCGGAGAGGTTGCCCTTGGTCTTCTCTTCCAGCATGCCCAGGAGATCGATCGAGAAGCGGGCGCCCTCGAGATCGATCACCACCCGGCCGCTCTTGGGATCCTGCATCGCGCCGAGGCCCATCACCGCCTGCGAGGCGAGCATGCCGACAAGACCTCGGAAATCAGCCGGTGGCAACTCCTCCGGATCTCGTTCGCCCCGCGCTGCTTCGACCTTCGCCTCGGCCGCTGCGAGCCGCTCCTTCTCCGCCTGGGCTTGGGCCTTCCAGTCCGAGTCGATGTGCAGCTTGGGTTCGGATTCGGTCACGCGGCTTCTCCGGGGGCGAACAAGGCGAGGGGCGAAGTATAGTTTCGCTCCGATGGCCCGGACGCTCTCACCGAGACGGATCTCGATGCCCGCTGCAGCCGCGATGCTCTCGACGCTCGCGGCATGCTCGAGCCCGGCTCCGGTCCCGGATGCCGCCTCGACGGTGACGCTCGCCGACTTCTCGCGTCCGTCCGCGAAGCCGGAGATCGTCATCGAGGTCCCTGCGGAGATCTTCACGCCCGAGGTGATGGTCGAGGGCCAAACCGAGCGACTCGCAGACGGCGTCGAGATCGAGACCCGCCGCGAGGTGATCGAGGTTCGGACCCCCGAGGGCACGGTGGTGCCGCGGGTGGCGGAGAGCGACGCGGTGCTGGTCGATCCGCTGCCGGTAGGAAAGATCTGGCCGGTCGAGAGCCTCGTCGGACAGATCAACGGTCGGCCGGTCTTTGCCGGCGAGTTTCTCGCTCCCATCGAGGATCGCCTGCTTCGGATCGCCGCGATGCCCGACCGCGCCGATGCCCGCCGCACCATGATCGAACTCGTGCGGACCCGCTTCGAGGAGTTCGTCGACAGCGAACTGGTCATCTCCGAGGCGGAGTCGGGGCTCTCCCCCGAGCAGAAGCAGGGGCTCTTCGCGTGGCTGAGCAACCTGCGCGAAGAGGAGATCGCCCGCCGCGGAGGCAGCACCGCCTCGGCCGAGGAAAGCCTGCTTTCGCAGGAAGGAATCTCCCTCGAGGAGTTCATGTCTCGCCGCCGCGACATCGTGCTCGCGAGCGACCTCCTGCGCCGCAAGATCGACTCGCGGGTGATCGTCTCCTGGCGCGACATGGAACTGGAGTTCCGCCGCCGCGAGGCGGAGCTCAATCCGCCGGGACTCATCAGGCTCGGACGCATTCGCCTCACCGAGCGCAGCGACGGTGCGGAGAAGATCGCCGAAGTGAAGGCTGCGTTCGAGTCCGGAAAGCCCTTCGCGGAAGTCGCAACCTCGCTGGGCATGCTCGACGGAGGACTGTGGCGGGAGTTCCCGCTCAACCAGGAAGGTCTCGCCGGGCTCGATCTCTCCGCGGAGTTCCTCAAGGCCCTCGAAGGGGTTCCGGTCGGCACCGCCACCGCACCGATCGAGCGAGCGGGTTCGGTCACCTGGCTTGCCGTGATTGCCGAAGTGAAGCCGCAGGCGGTGACCATCTTCGATCCCGGGGTGCAGCTGATGATTCGCGACGCCCTGCGCAACAAGCAGTTCTCGATCGAGCAGCGCCGCTACCTGCAGTCGCTGCGGAGGCGCTGGGTGAGCGACGACATCAACGTCATGCGCGAGCGGCTGGTGGCGATCGCCCTCGATCGCTACTACCGCTGAGTTCGACCTCCCCCGGCGACAGGTGCCAGCGGCGAGCGTGCCTAGATTGTGACGACGAACATCGAACCCCGGCCGCCGGAAGCTCGCCCGGCTCGCCGTGTCCGACGCGGGAGCGAACTCTCCGTGTGACGGGTATTCCCGAATTCCAAAAGAAGCAGCCGGCGAATCTCCTTCGCCGGCTGCAGAAGTTGGAGACCGATCAGGGGCGATGATTCGCTTCGACTACGGCGAACAAGGCCCCCAGGACGAGAGCAGCATCGAGAGATCCGTGGCGTCGACCATTCCGTCGGAGTTCAGGTCCCCGACCACCGAGGTGAACCCGAAGTCGGTCGAGACCGTCTCGCCACCGGTCAACTCCGCACTGGGCAGCAGCACCAGCGACGGCAGCCACGATCCGGTCGGGCTCACGATGGGCTCGAGGTACTGCACCGGAGGCGAAGTGGTCCAGCCGTTGCCGATGGTGACGGTCCACGGACCAGATCCGGAGAGTTCGGCGTCGGCCGGAACCTCCAAGGTGGCCGAGTAGGTGCCGCTTGGTGCCGAGCCGGAGCCGTAGAACGGCCAATCTCCGCCGAAGATCTCGCCGCCGAGACTCGTGTTGTATCCCCCCCAGTAGACCGAAGGATGAACACCGTCGCTGACCACGATGACCATGTCCGAGGCCCAACTGCCCGATTGGTTTCCCACATAGTCGAACTCGACGGACATGCTTTCGAGCCTCGGCTTCGAGCCCCAGTTGGCAAGCAGCCGCGCGAGGTCATCCGCTCCGACGAGCCCATCTCCAGTCAGATCGGCAACACAGTCCGGAATCGGGATCCCGACGGGGGGCTCCTCTTCCGGCGTGGCTTCTCGCCACTGCTCAAAGGGGTGAATCGCCGGGTCGAAGTTGCTTCTCCCATGCATCAACGCCATACGAGATGACCCGGGCAACTGATGGAACGGAGAGGTGGGGTCTACGACCCAGCGGTCGTTCTCGTCGAGCGTCAGCATCCGCATGCTTGCCGCGCTTCCGACTCCTTCGGTGCAGAAGAGTCGACCGTGGTCGGCTGCTGCGAGATTCCGCGGAGTGACGATGCCGGTCACCGAGAATGCGTCGAACTCCTCAGGCGTCCACCCGGGACCAAGCTTGAAGAATGTGTTGCTCGCCGTCGTGAGGAAGTAGGTGGCGCCGTCGAAGGGATTCACCGTCACCCACGAATCGGGCGACAAGGGCACCGCCGCCGGAATGTCGAAGGTCTGGATCTCCTGGAGGTCGTGGCTGAGTCGTCGCAGGCGACGCTGGGCGACATCGAGCACAATCACCGTGTGGCTCTGGTCATCGGCGGCGATCGCCGCCGGAGAGCCGATCATGCTGTTGATGGCGGCGACGGTCCCATCCGGACGCAGGCAGCGCACGGCGTTTGACGACATCGCGTAGATGCAGCCGTTCCGCTCCGACGCGAAGCGCTTGATGCTTGTCAAGGTGGAGAGCGGGGATTGCTCGCCGTTCAGGAGATTGATACGCCGCAGTTGCGTGAACCCGGCGGTGGGACTCGTCGAGACGAGCGCCAGCGCATCCGCAGCGTCTGCGTCGTACGCCAGATCGACCACCCCGTAGACGCTGCCGCTCAGGATCACCGGAAGGAGTGGCGGGCTGAGCGCGCCGAGACTCGTGCTCGTGATGACGAAGTTCACTCCGCTCTGTGCGAACTTGAGCATGCCGGTTGGACGCACGACGACGAATCCGTCGATCAGCCTCACAATTCCCGAGCCTTCGGATGGATTCCACCAGACCGTGCTGGCGGTGTAGCCAGGGTCCTTTGCGGAGGTCTTGATGGTGCGGTTGAAGACCTCGGTGTAGCGAGAAGTGAAGGGCGACTGCATCGAGTCCGCGGGGGTCGCATCTCCGGGGTCCCGGTACTCGACATACATGTTCTCGAAGGGCTGAAGCGCGGCCGCAGCCGTGAGCGTGATGCCATGCCCCGGAGTCCGGTCTTGCACGATCAGGTCCTGGCCTACTTGCATGAACGGATAGCGACCGTAACAGAATTGGACGATGCCGCCGCTCACTGCCTGCTTGACCAACTTGTCCAAAGTGAGGTCGAAATCGGGGGTCCGAAAGAAGGCCAGTTGACAGAGCGGAGGGCTCGCCTGGTTGCCGCCGAACAGAGCGAGCGCCATGTCGAGACCCTTGCGAGCGTTGTTCCCGGCGGTTCCGTCCACCGGATCGGTCTCCATCAGGTTTCCGAGAACGTTGATGGCGAAGGTTGCCGAGCCATAGTTGGCCTGGGCCTGCCAATTGGCGGATCCGGGAAACTGCGCGGGGAATCCGTGATTGGCCGCGTATGCGAGCAGGTTCGCGGCTGCGGTGGGTATGCAGTACATGTTTCCGTCGTTGGGCAACTCGAGTCGGAGCTGGTCGAAGTCGGGCATGTGGAGCACCCGATAGGAATACTCCGTCGGACTCACATAGGTCGCATCGACGACATCTCCCCACGCGACATTTCCTGTCGCTGCGAGGATCACACCCAGCCCGAATCGATACGTCATTCCAAACGGTCTCTTCATGGCAGTCTCCTTGCCTTGATGTCCGAAACTCCCCCTCCCGGGCCAGAAAGTTATGACAACGCGGTTTCCGTCGCAAGATGTCCCGGGCAACTCCGAGATTGTTCGCAGAACTCACGGGTCGACGTGATACCAATGCTCGGAAAAACCCTTCCCCGACGCCAGAGTGGGGGGAAGCATGGGACCCGCGCATCCGCGGACAGTCAGACTGGAACCGCATTCGAAGGGGCCACTGACCCAAACCGCCCGGGATCGAGCCGCGGCGACTCGAGCTCGCTGCGTCCGGTGGTGAGCAGATCGGCGACCATGACCCCGGTGGCCGGTCCGAGGGTGACCCCCATCATGGCGTGGCCGGTCGCGAGCATCAGCCCGGGTCGACCCGGCACCATTCCGACCGCAGGCATGCCATCGGCGAGGCATGGGCGGTATCCGGCCCACTCCGAGACCCGAACCGCGCCGCCGAGGCAGTTGAGGTAGCGATCGGCGGCGATCGGAAGTTGTTCGAGCCGCTCCCGCATCCACGGGCGATCGAGCCCGCCGAGCTCGAGCGTGCCCGCAAGCCGCAGGCGGCCGTGGAAGGAGGTCACCGCGACGAAGGTCTCGTGCAGCACGGCGCCGATCCGAGGCAGCGGCGACACCGCCTCGAACTCGAGGTGGTAGCCGCGAGCGCCTTGCATGGGCAGATCGAGGCCGGCGAGGCGAGCGAGCCGGTCTGACCACGTGCCTGCGGCGATCAAGGTCGTGGCGGCGCGATGCTCGGTGCCGTCGGCGGTGCGAGCACCTTCGACTCGTTCGGAAGCGCCGAGCAGGGCGTCTGCCTCCGAACCGAAGGCGAACGCGACCCCGCGCGTCTCGAGCGTTCGCACGAGCCCGGCGACGAGCCGACGAGGATCGAGCGTCGCGGCGAGTGAATAGTGCCGAGCGCCTGCGACCGACCCGCGGTAGCAGGGCTCGCGCGATCTCAGGGTTCCGCCCGACCAGGGTTCGGAGGGATAGCCCAGCCCGTCGAGCATCGCGGCTTCGGCACCGGCAGCCTCGAGCGAGCGTTTCGTCGCGAAGACGTCGAGCCAACCCTCGCGGCGGTATCCGCAGTCCTCGACCTCGCTCGCCAGCGCCTCGAAGTGGGCCAGGCTCGTTCGGCCCATGGCCGCAAGCACCTGCATGCACTCGTCGAAGTGGTCGCGGCTGCAGTGGCGGTGGAACGACCACATCCAGCGCAGAAAGTCGCGATTCAGTCGCGGGCGCACCAGCAGCGGGCTGCGGGAGTCGAACATCCAGCGCAGCCCGCGCCACGACGCGCCCGGACGCGTCAGCGGCGGATGCCCGTAGCTCACCAGGCCGGCATTTCCGCAGGACGCGCCATCCGCCGGCCGCTCGCGGTCGATCACGCGGACGCTCAGGCCGCGCTGCGAGAGCTCTCGCGCCGCGCAGAGCCCGATCACGCCAGCGCCGATCACAAGGACATCGGTGGACTCGTTGGCCACGCGGCAATCCTCGCAGCCGGGGCGACGCTTGGCGAGCGGGCGGTGAAGCGGCGGGCTCACGAAGCCCTGCCGCTCGAGCGCTCGCCTCGCGTTGTGCCGCTGCCCGCGCCTTCGTATCTTCGCGAACTCCCTACAGCACCGCAGCCAAACCCGCCCACCAGGATCCACGCCCATGACCGCGAACCCATCCGCAGGACTTCGACTCGGCCTTGTGGGCGCAGGAGGCATCGCGGAAGTGCACGCCGACGCAGCCCGTCGCGCCGGCTGGACCGTCGCCGCCGTCACCGATCCGCGGCCGCCGCGGACCTCCGTGATCGCCGCGGCCCACCCCGGGTGCCGCGAAGTCGGCGACCTTGCCACGCTGCTCGCCGACGACTCGCTCGACGCGGTCACCATCGCCACCCCCAACGCGACCCATGTGCCCATCGCCGAGAAGGCCCTTGCGGCGGGCCATCACGTCCTGCTCGAGAAGCCTGCGGGACTGAACGCGGCCGAGTGCGATCGCCTCGCGGCCGCCGAGGCGGCCGGCCCGCAGGTTCTGCAGATCGGCCTGGTCTGCCGCTCGACCCCGGTTGCCCATGCGGTGCGGTCGATCGTGGAGTCGGGTCGCCTTGGCACGGTCTACCAGGCGCGGGCGGCGCTGCATCGGCGCCGCGGCATTCCCGGGCTCGGCGGGTGGTTCACCGACCGCGCCCAGTCCGGCGGCGGCCCGCTCATCGACCTGGGCGTGCATGTGATCGACCTGGTGCTGCACTTGCTCGGCCAGCCCAAGGCGTTGCGGGCCAGCGGCGCGACCTACGCCCACTTCGGGCACGACATCGAGCGCTATCTGCATCTGGAGATGTGGGGCGGACCGCCGCAGGCCGGCGGCACCTTCGATGTCGAAGATCACGCCTCGGCAATCGTCCGATTCGAAGGTCCGCTCACCCTCGAGGTCGATGTCGCCTGGGCGGCCAACCTTCCCGACGGTGCGGTGCGGGATGGCATCGTGCTGCTCGGCGATCGTGGCGGGCTCTTCTTCGAACCGCTCGGCCGCGAGATCAAGATGGCGACCGAAGAAGGCGGCAGACTCGTCGACATGCAGCCACTGATCTCCCCCGAGGACGCCGGACAGGCTGCTTGGCGACGCCAGTACGAAGTGTTCGCGGCGGCGATCCGCGGAGAAGGCAAGCCAGCCGCGACGCTCGCCGAGTGCCGTTGCACGCAGGCGATCATCGACGCGATCTACCGCTCGTCGGCGGAGCGTCGCGAAGTCGAGGTGTGAGTTCGGTATCGCCAGCCGCGACCTGACACCGACGTCGCGGTGCTTCGAATGCGCGGTCCGCCCGCGCCCCAACGACCCAAACCCGCGGCAGCAAGGCTCCGGTCCAGGGGCGTTTCGGCCCCGGCGGTCTCTCCCGGTGCACTCGGCGATCGCGAACGTTCGCCGATCCGTTCGTCGCGACCTCGGACCGTCCCCCTCGGGCCGCCGGCCGAATTCTGGACGCAACGCCACGGAACCGGTACTTTCCCAAGTTCGTTCCGCACCGCGGTCGAAAACGACCGCCTGACGATCGGATGGTTCCTTCTCTTGTTCGATCGTTCGGACCGCAGATCATCGCCGCTCGAGGTCGCCGTCATCGGAGCGGGTGTCTCGGGGCTCTATTGCGGCTGGCGCCTCCTTGAGCACTTCGGCACGACTCCCGGTCGGATCTCGATCTTCGAAGCGTCGCCGCGAGTCGGCGGGCGCCTGCTCTCGGTTCAGCCTCCGGGTCTCGGCGGGCTGCATCTGGAGTTGGGCGGCATGCGGTACACCACGGTGCATCGACACGTGCGTGGACTCGTCGAGGCGTTCGGCCTCGAGAGCCTTCCGTTTCCCGTGCAGGAATCGCAGAACCTCGCATACCTGCGCGGGCACCGGCTCCGTCGCTGGGAACTCACGGACCCCGCGAAGATCCCGTATCGAATACCGCCCGAAGACCTTCGCGGTCTTGAGATCGGATTCACGGCGCTCGCAGCCGAGCGGTACCTGCGTTCGAGCATGAGCCTCGGCGACATCGATCTCGAGACGATCGACTGGGTGCGGGTGGCGCGGGAGGGCCGCTACAACGGCCATGCGGTGACCGATCTCGCCATGCGATTCGTCTACGAGCGGAGCGTCAGCGGCGAGGCAAAGCGCTTCTCTGAGGACTCGAGCGGGTACGCGACCATCTACCACGGTTCGGCCGCCGCAGGATTCCCGTGGAATCTTCGCGACTATCAGGCATCCGTGCAGTTCAGGCGCCTGGCCCAGGGCTTCTGCTCCCTCACGCGAGCGCTGCGAGATCGATTCGTCGCGGCAGGGGGGACCGTGCACCTCGAGTCCCGTCTCGTGGGTTTCGACGTCGAGAGTGATGCGACCGGCGAGCCGGTGGTGGCCTTCGAAGTCGAGCGCGACGGGGTCCGCACCATCCATCACGCCCGGCAACTGATTCTCGCCATGCCTCGCCGCAGCCTCGAGCTGCTCGCGGCACGGGGCCCGCTGTTCGATCCGGCCGTCGCGGAGGTGCGAAGCCTGATCCGCTCGGTCACGCCGCGCCCGCTCTTCAAGCTGGTGCTGTGCTACGCGCGGCGCTGGTGGGAGGCGACCGGAGTCCATCAGGGGCAGTCGGTCACCGATCTGCCCCTGCGGCAGGTCTACTACTGGCCTGCACCGGCCCCCAATCCCGGGGGCGCGTTGATGATCTACAACGACGGTGCGTCGCTGGAGTACTGGGAGAGCCTTTGCCGGCACGACGAGCGTTTCCCGCAGTCGTTTCATCACCACGCGGGGGAGTCTTCCGAACGCGAGGAGTGCGTCGACTGGAAGGCCCATCCGGCGCCGAAGATCATGGTCGAGGAGGCCCATCGGCAACTGCTCGAGATGCATGGGATCGAGGACCTTCCGGAACATCGGCCGTACGCGGCGGCGCACCGCGAATGGGATCTCGATCCCTTTGGCGGAGGATCCAACTACTGGAACGAATTCGTCGATGCGCACACGGTCGGCGCGGCCATGCTGCAGCCTCGACCGGGGGCCCCCGTCTACGTCTGCGGCGAGGCCTACTCCAACGAGCAGGGCTGGGTCGAAGGCGCGCTGGAGGTGGCGGAGTCGCTCATGCAGCGTCACTTCGGCCTGCCGGAAGCGTCGTTCCTGAGTCGCGGCGGTGCCGCGGATTCCGCTTCGGCGGCGCCGTCGCCGGGATCCGATTCGTGACCCGTCGAGCGAAGTCGCCCTCGAGGGACGCGGGTGGCGTCACCTCGTCGGCTGGCGCATGATCCTCCACCAATCCGATTCCGTCCCCTCCGAGGCCTCCGCGAGGCGTTCTCGACTCATCGGCATCGTCGCCTTGATCGTGACGGTGGTGGTGTGGTCGGCGTTCTTCCTCTCGCTGCGCTTCGGAGCCCGGTTCAAGCTGCCGCCGGTCGAGATCGCGATCTTTCGGTTTCTCCCGGCAGCTCTGATCTTCCTTCCGGTTCTCATCGCCCGGCGGAAGCGAATGCTTCAAGCATCGCCGGTCCTGATGATCCTGATGATCGCCGGTGCCGGATTCCCCTATCTGATCGTGGCGGGGTACGGACTTCGCTTCACGCCGGTGTCCGACGGCAGCACCTTGCTTCCCGGGCTCGTCGCCGTCTTCGTGTCGCTTCTCGGGTTCCTGTTCTATCGCCGCCTCATCAGCCGCCACCGGATCTTCGGGCTGGCGTTGATCGTGATCGGAATGATCGGGATGCTTCATCTGTCGGATGGAGACCCCTCGCTCCGACTGTCCGATGGCTATCTCATCCTGATCGGCGCCGCGATCATGTGGTCGGTGTTCACGCTGGCGTTCGAGCGAAGCGGTCTGCAGCCGATCGACGGCGCGGTGGTGATCACCTTCGGCTCCCTGCCGCCTCTGGTGATCTCCATCCTGCTGCGCGGCGGGCCGAACGAGATCCTCCGGCTTGAGTGGGGCTCGTTCCTCTGGATGTTCGTCGCACAGGGAATCGCGGTCGGATTGGTCTCCACCATCGCCTACACCCTCGCGATCCGGCATCTCGGCGCCACGATCGCCTCGCTCGCCGGGGCCATCACGCCGGTGTTCGCGACGCTTCTGGCCATCCCGCTGCTCGGTGAGATCCCCTCCGGCTCGTCGCTTGCAGGCATGGCCCTGGTGGTGACGGGGGTGGTGCTCACCAATCGGCGCTGAGTTCCACGCTCGCGCCGCTCGCGGTGCGGCGGCGCTGTGACATGGGCGAAGTCGCAGAATTCCTGGGTCCTCCCTTGACGAGTCCCACCCGACCAGTACCCTAACAAAGACCGAACGCAAGGCCGCCGAGGCTGGCGTTCGGTCATGGCGGAGTTCGGCGATGGATGCGGGTTTCAGAAGGGATGCGGGCTTCAGAAGGGGCCAGTCAGAGGGCAAGCCAGCCCGAGGCAGGCGAGGCGAGCGATGAACCGGGATCTCGAACATCGAGGCGACTTCTCCGAGTGGACGGCAGCCTCGCCGCAGGTCTTCGCGAGCGATGGGGGAGCGGTGACCCGCCCATGCCCCGACATCGGTTTGCCGCGCTCGGCAAGTCAACCGCGGCCGCTGGCTCGAGACTCGCGTGCTTCCGAAGACGGGATCGAATCGACACGTCGGGATGCCAACGCGAAGAAGCCGCTCTCGCCGCACGCTCGCCGACGGACGCTCGCCGTGCTTGTCGAGGCGATCACCGCGGTCGAGGAGGGCGGCACTCTCGATCGCATCGCGCAGCGTGAACAGACTCGCGAAGCACGCCTCCGTCGCGCCGAAGCGAACGATCCCACCGAGCCTTCGCCGTGGCCGTGCGACGACGACCCGAAGCGCGACGATACCCCTTCGCCAGCAGGGAGCCTGAACGCGGAAGCAAAGGCGGACGCGGAGACGGAAGCCCAGACGGAAACGAATGCGGACCGTGCGCCGGTTCTGGCCCGCATTCCGCGATCGGTCGTGTCTCGAGGCGTTCGCCTGCAGACCGGATGGCCCGCGATCGATCGGGCACTCGGCGGGGGGCTTCCGCTTGGCGGCCTGCACGAGTGGTGGATCGATCTCGAGACCTTTGGTGGGCTTGGTCAGGAATGTCACTCATCGCGCGATCACTTCCTGAAGACCGAGAGCGCCGGAGGCGAGGCGCCACGTTGCGCCGACACCGTTGGCAGAGCGAGTGCAGACCAGTCCTCACCTCGCCTCGCCACGATGCTTCGCGCCAACACCGTCGTTGAATCCGTTGGCGAACAGCCTTCGCCTTGTCGCGCCGCGATGCTTCGTGCCGACACCGTCGTCGAATCCGTTGGCGACCATCCTTCGCCTCGAGCTGCTTCGGCGACTCGCCTCCGACCTCGCCGTTCACCGATCGAGCCTCCGCTCGGAGCGATCATCCACCTGCTCTGGCATCTGCTCGATGGCCGCTGCGATCGCCACCTCGACGTGCCGGCATCGCCGCGCATCCTCTGGATCGGCCGACGGACCTTCCCCCATCCCCGCGCCTTGCTGCGGGGCGGCCCGCGTCCGTGGCATGACGGCGAGTTCGCGGCGCTGCTCACCGGCACGACGACCAAGGCACCCGCGGAAGCGGCGCCGGCAAAGAGTCCTTCCATGCAAACGCCATGGATGGACGGTTCGCCTCGTCCGCGGTCCGGACGCGGAGATCCAACCCGATTCGGCGCCGCCACGCGGGAGTGCGTGCCATCGCGATCCCGACGAGAACGCGACTTCGATCGGCGACTCCTCGAGGCCTCGTGGTGCCTTGATCCGCCGGGTGGTTCATGCGAAGCGAGAGTCTGGGCGATCGAGCAGGCGGTGCGATGCCGCGGGGTGGCGGCGGTGGTGGCCGACGGCCGCGGCTTCCGCATGCCGCTCACCCGTCGGCTGCACCTCGCGGCGAAGAGTGCCGAAGCGGCCGGCGAACCGACCCTGCTGCTCTTGCTGCGCGATCCGAGCGATGCCAACGCGATCTCCGCGGCCTCGACCCGCTGGCAGGTGTCGCCGCGGTCGCGGATCTCCTCGAAAGACCACGCCGACTTCGGCTGGTCTGCAGCCCTGCTTCGTCGCCGCGGCGCCATCGCCTTCACGGAGGGCCTCTCCGAATCGACCGATGCCGGCTCGTCTTCGCAACCGCGTGGCACCACGCCGTTCGATCCGCATCCGACCGGGTGGACCGACGCGGTCTCCCGCGATCCGCCAGAGCACCTCGAAGGAACCTCGGCTGTCGCGGCGACCACGCGCCTGCCCGTTGCACCAACCGTCTCGGTTCGTCCTCCGCCTCGCGGTGGTGCGTGCGATTCCAAACGGTCACCTCGTATCGAGAACGATCATGTCTGCAGAGCCGACCCCACATCGCCAACCCGAACCAGAGGCGAAGGATCCGCGGCCGCATCGGTTCCTGGCGGTGACGCTGCCGTGGTGGTCGACCGATCTGGCCACGCGGCGCTGGCGGCATGCGCAGCCGATTCCGCGCAGCGAGACGATGACGTCCGCAGCCTCGATCGAAGAGGCGACTCCACCGAGTGCCCTGACGACCCTCGCCGCCGATCCGATCCATGCCTGCCGCACCCTCACCACGCGGATGCGCGGCCCGGCCATCGCGAGGTCGCTGGTAGCCGTTTCGGATCACCGTTCCAAGGCGACTCGATCGCCTCACGGCACCCGATTGCATACGACGACGCAGACCGAGATCGCCGAGCCACCGAGGCTTCGCAAGACACGCGACGTTCCGGCGCCGCCACGCGTGAACGAGCCGCTCGCACCGCCGGTGCTGCTCGTGCGCGAGGTCGCCGGACGTCGGCTGATCTGCCGAGCCTGTTCGACGGCCTGTCGCCGGGGAGTTCGACCGGGACTTGACCTCGCGGAAGCCCGCATGCTGCTCGAGTCGGAGCAGGAGCGGCTTGTCACGCACGGCAACGCTGCGGCCATTCGGCGGACATGGCGCCTCGTGCCACAGCAGGATGCCTCACCCGACGCCCGGGACGGGCCCGGTCGCGACGCGGCAACGGTCTCTCGCCATCGCACCAGCGCGGCGAACGATTCGAACGGGAAGTCTCGGCCTGCCGCATCGCACCCACCTACCGGCGCCGTGGAGCCTTCGAGCGCGGCGCCGCGATCGGCTTCGTCGTGGCCGTCAACCTCATCTGCCGATCCGTCGTCCACGGCCTCGGCGTTCGCAGCGTCGACTCGATCATCCGGGTCGGCGTTCGGCGGCGTGGCGCCCTCCGATCCTGCGGTACTCGCGGCCGAACCGGTCGTCGAGCCCTGGAACCCCGCCTCCGACGCGGCGGCGCTGCGACGGCTTGCCTTCTGGTGTGGCCGCTTCGCTCCCACGGTGGCGCCGATCGAGATGGATGAGACCGGCTCGCCATCGGCTGCCGAGAGGCCTTCGAAGTCCGTCACGACACCTCGCCGAAGCAGGCGCCGACGCCCGTCCATGCCCGCCATCGATCGCAGCGATCCCGGCGGCGAAGTCGGCCTGGCCATGGATCTCACCGGATGCGAAGCGTTTCTCGCCCATCGCTACGGCCACGCCGAACGCCGGGCCAACGAAGCAGCGCTGATCGCCGACGTCGAAACTGCGCTGGCTCGGCTTGGAGTTGCGGCGCGGGCGGCGGTGGCGCCCACGGTGGGGCTGGCGTGGGCAGCGTGCCGCTTCGGCGACGACGCCCTCGAGGCAGAGCTGCCACGGCCTGGAGAATCCGCTTCAGCCGCTCCTCGAGACCTGCGGACGAAGCTTCACGACGACGCCATCGAGGCAGAGAAGGCGCACGGCATGGGATCGGCGGCCACTCCGCCAGAGGCCACGTGTCCCGACGTTCGCCGCACCTCGCGTCGGCCGCGCATCGTCGAGCCCGAAGAGATCAACGAGGTGCTCGCGGCCATGCCGATCGCAGCCCTGCGGATCGACGCAGACACCCTCGAAGGCCTCGCACAGCTGTCGATCGATCGCATCGAGTCGCTGCTGCCATTGCCGCGCGACGAGGTCGCGGCGAGGTTCGGTCCGCTGCTCGCCCGCCGCCTCGACGAGGCGCTGGGCCTGCGGGCGGAACCGCTTTCACCGGTTCGCCACGAGCCGCCGATCGAGGTGGAGCGGATCTTCGCCTCTCCCGTGACCACGCACGAGGGATTGCGTCTGGCGGTGCGGGCGATGCTGGCAGAGTTCGTCGATCACCTGCGACGCCGCGAGCGGGGGGTGATGCGGCTGCGGCTGGTGGCGGAGCGGGTCGATCACGCCATCGAGACGGTCGTCCTTTCCCTCGGCGCCGCCAACCGCCGCGCCGGACACCTCGCGATGCTGCTCGAGCCCCGGATCGATCGCATCGATCCCGGACTCGGCGTCGAGCGTCTGACCCTCTCGGCCATTCGCAGCGTGCGCCTGCGACATCGCCAAAGGGGAATCGGCTTCGATCTCGACGACATGACGGCCTCCGCGTCGCCACGCTCGCGCCGCGCTGCCGCGGCGGGCGAGCTCGAAGCCAATGCCGCCGCATTCGAACTCGCAGACGCCCTCGCCGCCCGCTTCGGGGCGGATTCGATCCGCACGCTGCACGCGGTGGAGTCGCACTTGCCCGAGGCCTCCGAGTGGTCCTCGACCCGCCTGCACGCTCTCGGCGACGCAATCGACTGGAGCCTCGCCCCGAGACCGACGCGGCTTCGCGAGCCGCCTGAACCGGTGCTGATCGAGTTCGAGGACTCGAACCGAGGCGACCAACACGACGCCAATCGGGCATCGCCGTCGTTGCCATCGTGTCCGGTCGCGGCCACCAAGAACACGATCGCGTCGCGTTGGCCTCCCGGCTGCGGCGTGCTGTGCTGGCGCGGCGGCCGGCATGCCATCGAGTGCTGGATCGGGCCCGAGCGTCTCGCGGAAACCTGGTGGCAGCGGGACGAGGATGCACCCGTCGGCGAAACGATCGTCACCCGCGAGTACTGGCGAGTGCGACTCGAATCAGGTTGGTGGATCTGGATCTTCCGCCGCGTCGTCGAGCGGAGCCGCGAAGCCGAGCGATGCACCGCCGACCACCTCGCCAGCACCGCCGACCCATCGGGAACTGCCGGCGATGCCGCACACGCCGCCGGAGACCGCACCGTCACAGATACTCGCACGCCGCCCGCAACCGGCGACCTTCGCAGCACCGTGCGTCCTGCGGCCGCCACGACTCAGGGGCCTTCGGACCGCGGCGAGGCGAGGAGGTTCCATGCGCACTCGACGCTCGAGGCGGCCAGCACCGCAGAACCTGGCAACGGCGACACGGACGTCGACGCTGCCGAGTCTCGCGACGCCGATGCGCCAACCAACACCGCCAACCTTGCCGCCATCGCCGAGAACGCCATCGACGCAGACTCTGGCAACGGCGACACGGCCGTCGACGCTGCCGAGTCTCGCGACGCCGATGCGCCAACCAACACCGCCAACCTTGCCGCCATCGTCGAGAACGCCATCGACGCAGACTCTGGCAACGGCGACACGGCCGTCGACGCCGTCGAACTTGCTGACGCCGACGAGAACGGCGATCGCAGCGAGTGCCACGTTCACCGAAGCCATGACGACGAGCGCAGCCATTCCGATCGCCGCATCACTCTCGACCGCTGGTTCCTGCACGGGATGTGGTCATGAGCGGTGCAGAGATGAGCCCGGCGGTCTCGGGGCCACCGTCGGCGCCGAAGCGGCATCGCTTCGTCGATCTCGAGGTGTCGAGCAACTTCACCTTCCTCACCGGCGCCAGCCATCCCCACGAACTGGCCGAGCAGGCTGCAGCGCTCGCCGCGCCAGCCGTCGCCATCACCGATCGGGCTAGCCTTGCCGGCATCGTGCGGGCGCATCAGGCGGCGCGGCGTGCAGGCATCGGCCTGGTGGTGGGGGCGAGGTTTGGTCTGCACCTCGGCATGACGGCACGATGCGACGAGGCTCGTGGAACGACTCGCCCGGATCAGAGAGATGGATTCCATCCCTTCGGGCCGCTCGATGGATCCCATGACCGCCGCCGAATCGGGCCGTCGAAGACCACTCATGAGTTCGGTGAAGCCGAGGCGGCCCACGAGATCTGCGATACGACTCGCGACGCTGGGGAATCCCATCCGGATTCGCCAGCGTGCGAGGCTGCCGTCGCCGCGCCGCGTTCGTGGATCAAGTCCGGCGACGGCGGATCGCTTGGTCGCGACCCTCGGGAGGATCCGCGGCTTCACCCTCATCGCCCGAGTCCGCCGGACTTCGTCGAGGTCCTGGTGCATGTCGATTCGCGGATGGCGTACGGACGCCTGTGCAGGCTGATCACGCTCGGACGCCGCCGCGCCGGCAAGGGACGATCGCTGCTTCATCTGCACGACTTGCTCGAGCACGACGAGGGATTCTGGATCACCCTGATCCCCCCGCGAATCGTCGATCAGGCGTTTCTCGAGGTGGCGGAGGGGCTCGCTCGGCGAGATCAGGCACGACACCGCACGCGACCGCATGCCGAGCCCACGCGGCTCTCGATCGCGATCCGGCGGATCGGCGATCCCGCCGAGGATCTCCGCAACCGGCAACTCGCCATCCTCGCGTCGCATCTCGGCGTGCCGCTCGTCGCCACCAACGACGTGCACTGGCACACCGTCGCACGACGTCCGCTGCAGGATGTGCTCACCGCGATCCGCCTCGGACGCCCGCTCGATCGGCTCGGGCTCGATCGATTCGGAGGCGGCGATCGGGCGCTTCAGTCCGACGCCGCGATGCGGGATCGCTTCGCGGCGCTCGCCACGGAGATCGGCGGCGGCCTCGAAGGGCTGGTCGAATCGGCGGTCGATCGCGCCGGCGAGATCGCGGCGCGGTGCCTCGACTTCAGCCTCGACGAACTCCGCTACGAGTACCCGCGGGAGATCGTGCCCGCCGGCCGCACTCCCGACGCCCATCTGCGTGCGCTGGTCGAGACCGGCGCCCGCGAGCGCTACCCGCCCTCGAGCCATCCCGACGGCGTTCCTGCCAAGGTGCTCGCGCGGATCGAGCACGAGCTCTCCCTGATCGCCGAACTCGACTACGCCCGCTACTTCCTCACCGTGCACGACCTCGTGCGCTTCGCGCGGCGGCAGGGGATCCTCTGTCAGGGCCGCGGCGCCGCCGCCAACTCGGTGGTCTGCTTCTGTCTCGGAGTGACTGCGGTCGATCCCGATCGCATCGAGACCCTCTTCGAACGGTTCATCAGCAAGGAACGCAACGAACCGCCCGACATCGACATCGACTTCGAGCATCGCCGCCGCGAGGAGGTGATCCAGTACCTCTACGCGCGATACGGCCGCGATCGGGCGGCGCTCGCGGCGGAAGTCGTCTGCTATCGCGGCCGCAGCGCGGTGCGCGAGGTGGGCAAGGCCCTCGGCTTCGCCCCGGAGACCCTCGATCGGCTTGCCGGCGGCATCGACTGGTGGACGCAGGGGGCGGGCGAACCCGACCGGGTCAGGGAACTCGGCTTCGATCCGAACGCGGCTGCGGTGCGGCGGCTGATGGCCCTCGCCACGGAGATCTCGGGCTTCCCTCGCCATCTCTCCCAGCATGTGGGCGGCTTTGTGATCACCGAAGGACCACTCTGCGAGAGCGTGCCGATCGAGAACGCCGCCATGGCCGATCGCACCGTGATCGAGTGGGACAAGGACGACCTCGATGCGATGGGCATGCTCAAGGTCGACATCCTGGCGCTTGGGATGCTCAGTGCGATCCGCCGCGCGATCGATCTGGTGAACGAGACGAATGGGCGTGTCGCGAAGGTGGTTCCTGAGGTCCCTGATGCGCGCGATGGAGCCGAGGTGCTTCTCGAGAACGTGGTCCCTGATGCGGGCGATGAAGTCGAGGTTCTTCTCGAACCCGAGCAGCCCGCCTCGTTGCCACCTGATCCCATGGGGCGCATCGGGCCCAGTTCGGTCCATGAGGCCCATGATCCATCGGCCCATGGGGCGCATCCGGCCCATTCGCCAGATCGGCTCAGTGAATCCACGACGCCTCTCCCGTCCGCGCCGGCTCGCCTCGAGTACCACACCATTCCCGCGGAGGACCCCGCGGTCTACGACATGCTCTGCCGCGGCGACTCGGTGGGAGTCTTCCAGGTCGAGAGCCGCGCCCAGATGAACATGCTGCCGCGGCTGCGACCGCGTTCGTTCTACGACCTCGTCATCGAGGTCGCGATCGTGCGACCGGGACCGATCCAGGGAGACATGGTCCATCCCTATCTGCGTCGCCGCCGTGGCGAGGAGCCGATCGAGTTCCCCGACGACTCGGTCCGCCGCGTGCTCGAACGGACCCTCGGGGTGCCGCTCTTCCAGGAACAGGCGATGGCCCTCGCCATCGTCGCCGCGGGCTTCACTCCCGGCGAGGCCGACCAGTTGCGCCGCGCCTTGGCGGCGTGGAAGCGTCCCGGCAACGCGATCGACGAGTTCCGGCGACGGCTCGTCGAGGGCATGGCCTCGCGCGGCTACGACACCGCTTTCGCCGAACAGGTCTTCGAGCGGATTCGCGGCTTCAGCGGCTACGGCTTTCCCGAGAGCCATGCGGCGAGCTTCGCCCTGCTCGTCTACGTCTCGGCGTGGCTCAAGTGCCACCAGCCCGCGGCATTCACCGCGGCGCT
The DNA here is from genome assembly GCA_029977865.1 of bacterium. Classification (GTDB taxonomy): domain Bacteria; phylum Planctomycetota; class Phycisphaerae; order Phycisphaerales; family SM1A02; genus VGXO01. Next base: position 18,074 of record JAPOKA010000019.1, on the reverse strand, counting down.
TCTCGACAGCCAGCCCATGGGCTTCTACGCGCCGGCGCAGCTGGTGCGCGATGCCCGCGAGCATGGCGTGCGGATTCGCCGCATCGACGTCGCCCGAAGCGGCTGGCAGTGCCGGCTCGAGCGCGATGCTGCGATCGACGATCCCATCCTGCCGTCGGCGTGGGAAGCATCGGTGACGACGGGCAGGGGCGGCGAGACTCCACCACACCTTGCATCGACATCGACACTCGTTCCCGAGCAACGTCATCCGTCGCGCCGGCCCGGCTTTCGCCTCGACCAGCCCGCATTGCGGCTGGGAATGGAACTGGTGCGGGGGCTTGCTCGGGAAGAAGGCGAAGCGATCGCCGAAGCGGTGGCGCAGCACGGGTCGCCCGCCACCATCGAAGCGCTGTGGAGCCGAAGCGGCGTCTCCGCCGCGGCCTTGCGGCGGCTGGCCCAGGCGGAGGCGTTCGCGTCGCTCGGACTCGATCGCTCGCAGTCGCTCTGGCAGGTGCGGATGCTGCCGAAGCGCCGCCTGGTGCTGCTCGACGGCGACCGAGGCGAAGCGACCGCCGCGGCCCTGCGTCCACCTCGGCAGGCGCCGCTGCCGGCGATGCCGCGGATGCGGCGGATCGCGCTCGACTACGGCGCCACCGGCCTTTCGCTGCGCGACCACCCGATGGCCTGCCTGCGACCGACGCTGAGCGATCTCGGTGCCATCGCGTGCGCCGACCTCGCCGATGAAGCGGTCCTCGAGGATGGCGAGCGAACCTCGGTGGCGGGTCTGGTGCTCTGCCGACAGCGGCCCTCGACCGCCAAGGGCACCGTCTTCGTCACCCTTGAGGACGAAACCGGCATCGCCAACCTGATCATCCGTCCCAAGGCGTGGGAACGGGATCGCCGCGAGGGCCGCCATGCCACGGTGCTGCTTGCCAAGGGGCGGCTGCAACGCCGCGAGGGGGTGGTCAACCTGCTCGTCGATCGCCTTCACGATCTCACCGCCAGCCTCGCCCGACTCGATGCAAGCGGTGAAGCGGGGGAGTCGCTCGCCGGACGGGCGCGGGAGTTTCGCTGAGATCCAACGGCAGCGCCGGCGAAGGGGCGAACGCAAGTCGCCGTGAAACCGCGACTTTCATCGATGGCACGGAAGAGTCGCAGACTAGCCCGAGGCGACTCGCTCGATGCACGCACGCACGCAGGAGAGGCTCGACTCGGTGGAGGCCGGAGATGCCTCCGATGAGGAGCACGCATCGATCGAGCCATCTGCCGCAGTGCCGACCAGTCTTTTCACCCCCGAACGGCACCGGGAATCGTAGCTGTCGATTCTCCTCAAATCCGCACTCTTCACTTGATTCGCCCAGCCAAGGTCGCCACACTGCCACCGCCGCGATCAGCGGCAAGCTTCAGGGGTTCCGAGGGTTCCGAGGCGTCCGGCGAGACTGAAGGTCGAGGCGAATGAGAACCCGCAATTCAAGGGTGTCTCATGTCCAATTCACTTGCGGGCGGATTGACCTCACTCGACAGGGACAACTCGGCGCCCCGCCTCCATCCCTCGAATCCTCGTAGGAGCGGGGCGGGGTCCGCGGTCGGTCTCGATCGGTTCGCGGCGAGGAAGGCCCCGTTGGGCACGCACAACGAGTCTTCCCGGGCCGGCGGTCCGCTCGCCGTCCATCCTCACCGCGAGCCCCGATGCCGGGTGCCTGCTCGCACCATCAGCTTCCCCAAGTCGAGTCCAACTCCGCCCGCGGCAGGCGAGGCGGTCGAGTCGATCCGACGACTTGTGATCTCACCTTGCCTCGTCGGCGGGTTCGGTGCCTTGGTGATGATGCTTGCCCTCACCATCCAAACGTCGCAGGCGCAGACGGCAGACTGGATCTCCGGGGTGACCGTCGATGTCGAAGCCAACCTTGATTGCTACTTCGGAGGATCGGACTCCAGTTCCAGTTCGTTGAGTGGCACGTGCGGCTCGATCGCGTCGGGGTACGCCTGCGCGAACGGCGCCTGCGATGACTGCGCATTCGGATCTCCATGTGGATGGACCGCTTGCCTGCAGACCGCCGGGCTGTGGTGCGTGACGAGCGATCTTCTGTCGATGGACGGCGTGTTCCAACTCAACTGGGGCGGCAACGAGCCGCTCGACATGTGCGACTGCCCCGGAACGGGCCAAGTCACGCTCGTCATCGACCTCACCATCGGCTCGCCGCTCGCGACCGTGGAAGTCTCGTCGTCGTTGTCGGAAACCGCCTCGATTCAGTTCGAAAGCCTTGGCGGCGGCTGCGCCACGGAGGTGTTCAGCACCAGCAACTCCGCAACCTGGCGACTCGGCGCGGGATCCCATCGCGCCACGCTCGTGCTCAACGTCAACTCCTGCAGCTGGATGGACTGGGGCACTTGGAGCAACGTCATCGAATGCAGTTCCTTCTCGGTCGCACTCGACATCCTCGACTCCGGCAGCACGCCGCACGATTGCAACGGAAACTGCGTGCCCGACGACGAAGACATCTCCTCGGAAACCTCCCTCGACACCGATGGCAACGGCATTCCCGACGAGTGCGAGGTCCACGCCGACTCCGTGTTCGCCGCTCCCACCGGCACCTCCGGCAATCAGTTCGGGCGGTCCGTCTCGATCAACGGAAGCAGCCTCGCAGTCGGGGCGCCGCTTGCGTCGACGAGCGTGGCCGCTGCCGGTGAAGCCTGGATCTACGGACAATCGGAATCGGACTCCAATCTTTGGCGATCGCTCGCCCGAGTTCGATCGAGCACCCCGACCGACTCCGGCCAATTCGGGATCGATCTGGCGGTCGTCGGGGATCGGGTGGTGGTCGGCGCAATCGGCGAGGGTGCGAACGCCGATGGCAGCGGCACCGGTTCGGGGGCAGTCCACGTCTATCAACGGACCTCCGCGACCGGTGGCTTCATTCATGTGCAGCGACTTGCTCCGGCCGCCGCCAGCGCCAATCAGGCATACGGGTTCGGAGTGTCCGCCGATGGCGACTGGCTTGCCGTCGGCGCCTACAACGACGACGAAGGCGGGCAGGATGCCGGCGCGGTCTTCCTGTACGAATGGGCGCAGGGCGTCTACGAGTTCCGCCAGAAGCTGCTCGGATCACCCTCGTCGGCGAATCAGAAGTTCGGCGTCGACACCGCGATGCACGGCGCAACGCTCGTGGTCGGGGCCTACCGCGACGGCGGTGCCGGACCCGTCAATGCCGGGGCGGTCTTCGTCTTCGAGCGCGACTCGGCGGGGGTGTGGTCGCAAACCCAGGTGCTGCGCTCCAACCCGGTGGTGCCCGGAGCATGGTTCGGCGGGCGGGTCGATGTCAGTGCCTCCCGCATCCTCGTGGCCGCCTCGGTCGAGGCGAATCCGGGATCGGTGAGCGGGTCCGCGTACGTCTTCGTCCAAGATGGCTCCCAGTGGGTTCAAGAGGATCGACTGGTGGTGCCCGCGGGAGGTGCAGGGAGTTGGTTCGGGTCGAGCGTCACCCTCTCCGGGGCCACCGCGCTGGTCGGCGCAAACGGCGCTTCGTCCGCCGGAGTCTCGAGCGGATCCGCCTACGGATTCGAGCCCGATCAAGGGAACTGGTCGATGGTCGTTCCTCAGCCGCCCCAGCCTCCGGTCGCTGGTTCGGGATACGGGTTTGCGATCGACCGCGCTGGCGGAGTCTTGCTGGTCGGTGCTCCCTACGGAGCAGGAACCGTGACGCTCCGGCAGGTCATCTCAGACTGCGACGGCAATGGCATCGATGACGACATCGAGATGGACGCAGGTGGCGACTGCGACCGCGACCTCGTGCTCGATGTCTGCGCGATCGCATCCGGCACCGTCGAGGATTGCAACGGAAACCTGGTTCCGGATTCCTGCGAGATCGCTGACGGGTCGGCGGCCGATGTCGATGGCGACGGGGTTCCCGACGAATGTCAGTCGTTCACCATCAGAGTCCCGGAGGACTTCGCGACCCTCCAGGATGCCATCGACGCCGTGCCCGCCGGCTCCACTGACCTGTGGACGATCGATGTGGGCCCCGGCACCTTCGCGGGAGGGTCGACCGGCGGAAAGAACATCGCCATCGTCGGCGACTCGATGACCACGACCGTGCTGGCGGGCGACTTCTTCTCTCCGGTGGTCGAGGCAGCCTGGCCCTCCGGGCTTGGCACCTTCGAGTTGCGGGACGTCACTGTTCGCAATGGGACCTACGGGGCCCTCGTTCTGGACTACCACACGGTGGTGATCGAACGAGTGCGCTTCCAGTGGTGCAACACTGGCATGTGGATCGACGGCGGCTGGATCTATGGGGCCTCCCCCAACGTGAGCTACTGCGAAGCCGCATCATGCGACCACGGATTCCGCATATCTCGTTGCTTCCGTCCCACCTTCGAATGGTGCCTCGCTGAGGATTGCGAGGGGGGGTACTTGCTGGAACAGAATTGTGGTGTTCCTTGCGGCAGCGGCGAGCGCGAGGCCACGACCATGACTCTCTGCGAGGCGAGGAACAATCTCGGCACCGGAGTCAGGACAGACAGTTACGTCACCATCGATGGCGGATCGTTCAGCGGCAATGGAACCGGAATCAAGGCTGGAACTGCCGTGTTTGCAACGAGCGCCGTCATCGAGGGCAACGCGACCGGGGTGCATACCGGAGGACAGGCGTGGACTCTGCGGACCAGCCTCGAGGACTGCAGCATCGGAGGCAACGACGTCGGACTGCTCGTTGACGATGCCGAATCAGAATGGATTTCAGGACCTCAAGTCTCCGGATGCTCGTTCAGTGAGAACCAGACTGGCATCCAGTCGATCCGCACGAGTAGCAGCGTTGCGTCGTCGGGACTCGAGGTGTCGAACTGCACCTTCGCCGACACGACCGCGATCTACGTCAGGAACACTGTTCCGAACAACGACTGGTGGACGTGGCTCTCCGTATCCGGATGCTCCTTTGAGGGCGGAATCCCGTTCGATGTGCAGGTCCAAGGCGGAGTTCGTGTCAGTGGCAGCACCGTTCGAAGTGCCACCGAGTGCGGAACGATCGACTGCCAGACTCACTCTGCGCCGCTGCAGATCGTCGGCAACCAGTTCGAAAACAATGCACTCGGGCTCACCCTCGGCTGGGGCGATGGCGGACCGATCAACGAGGTTCTTTGGGGCAAGTCCCAGTCGGCGGTGAGCGGAAACACCTGCTGCGGTCCCGGACAGCCGTGCCTGCTTGGCAACTTCATCGACGGGGGCAACACCACGCTCGACTGCTGTTCCGATCCAGGCCCGGACTCGGACGGCGACGGCGATCCGGATTGCAGCGACGGCTGCCCGAGCGACCCCGGCAAGACCTCGCCCGGAACCTGCGGATGCGGCGTCGCCGACACCGACAGCGACTCCGACGGAACCCCCGACTGCAACGACGGCTGCCCGAACGACCCCGGCAAGACCTCGCCCGGAACCTGCGGATGCGGCGTTCCCGAGAGCAACCTCGCCTCGTGGTATCCCGACATCGACGGTGACGGCTACGGAGATGCCTCGGCGGAGGCGACTCTTGCGTGCTCGCAGCCCAATGGCCACGTTCTCTCCAATGACGACTGCGACGATTCGGATCCGGCGATCTACCCCGGGGCGGATGAGGTCTGCGACGACCAGATCGACAACGATTGCGACGGCTCCGTCGATGAGGATTGCGCACTCCTCGCGACCTTCATCGGGTTCGACGCCGAAACGTCCATCGTCGAACACGCTGGCGAAGTCTTCGCAGTCATCGATCTCTTCGCCGCCTTCGAGGAGAGTTCCGTGCAGCTGGTGAACGTCTACGATTCGGAGATCTCCAACTCCCTGGCGAGCCATTTCTCACAATTCGATTACGGCGGAGGGACTTGGATCCCGAGTCTCTGCGACCCCACCACGGTGGCCGTCGACTCCTTCGTGACCATTGGCGGAGAGCCTGGCCCGGCGGCGGGCAACACCACTTCGCTGGATCCGGCATTCGGAGACGGAACCGCGCAGACTCCTCCGGCCGGTGCGGGCTGGTACAACTCGAATCCCGGCAATCTGCAAGGGCTCACGGATTCCGGCGGCACGACCTGGCTCGGACGCTTCGTCAAGGTCGCGACGCTCGCACCGGAGACGCTCACCGTCACCGCGTGGGTCACCTTCGCCAGCCATCCCGACGGCGTGGTGCAGCAAGAGGTTGACACCCTCGAGATCGAGTATCCGTTGCGACCGTGTCCCGGCGACCTCGACGGAGACGGCGAGGTGGACGGAGCGGATCTGGGCATCATGCTGCTTCACTGGGGAACCTCGGACCAGGTGAGCGATCTCAATGGAGACGGGACGGTCACTGGTGCCGACATCGGCGTGCTGCTGCTTCACTGGGGCCTCTGCCTCTGAGTCCCGGCGCGACACCGAGACCTCCGAGCGGGTTGCCGATCGACTCGCCCGCGAGCCTGGGCATCACGGCATCCGAGCCGCTCGTTCGGGTTCGCGACGATCCTGACGGCTCCCGTGCCGACGCGGGCTGCCGGTGCCATGAGCAGGGCGGTCGCGGTTTCGATCGGGTCCGGGGTGCGAGCCGGGGCTCGGTGCGCTCCTGACTCGCCGGCAACTCCATGGCGGCTCGAGCCCGTACTCGGCGCCGGTACGAGCCACGGGGTCGCGCCGCCGGCATCACCTGCCGTTCTCGGACGCAGGTCGGCCCGCAGTCCTGTTGTTCGCGGACATCTCCAACCGGGGGCGGATCCGTGCTCAACCCGGTCTTCCTCAACGCCGATCCCACTGATCCCGGATTGCGCCTCGGGCCGCGATCCGGCGTCCGAGCGCCTCCGTCGGTTCCGATCCCATGGGCATCAACTTCTTTTCAGGTCAGGTCTCGCCGATCGTCATCGACTTCGGCCACGCCTCGCTCAAGTTCCTGCAGATCACCACCGGGGCTTCGCCCGCGATCGTCGCAGTGGCCGAGTTGCCGATTCCCGAGGAGCTGCGGTCGGAGGTTGCGGTGCGAGACCGCTACGTCGCCGATCGCATCCCGACCATACTTCGCAGCCGATCGTTCAAGGGCCGCCGCGTCGCCTTCGCGCCGTTTGCGAGCCAAATGGCGGTCCAGCACCTCCAGACCAACCCGACCGACGGCGTCGACTCCTCCGAACAGATCAAGGTGCAGTTGCAGTCGCGACTCGGCGGCAGCGGCGACAAGGTGATTCGCAGCCGTCAGGTGGGAGAGGTCCATCGCGATGGGCAACTGCGGCACGAACACCTGTGCTTCGCCATCGGCCGCGACGAAGTGATGCGAACCGTCGAGATCTTCCGTCGCCTGCGTCTGCAGGTGGTGGGGGTCCACGACGGAATGACGAGCGCGGTGCGGGCCTTCGATCACCTGCATCGACGTGAGGGTGACGAGCAGCGGCGCACGATCTACGTCGATCTCGGCTGGAGCCACACCCGCGTCTCGATCGCCCACGGCACCGACGTGGTCTTCGGCAAGTCGATTCCGCTCGGCGGACGCCAGTTCTCCGGCACGGGCGCGCACGACGCGACCGACTCGGTCCTTGCCCTCGCAACCATCGGCGCCCCGCCCGCCACGGCAGCCGCGAGCGATCGCGGCCCGCGCAGCGGCGAGCTCGCGGTCGCCCAGGACCGCCGCATCGGACGTCCGCCCGCTGGACTCGGCCCCCGCGTCGACAGCCCCCAGGACATCGCTGCGAGCGAGGCGCTCGAAAGCCTCGGCCACGAGTTGGCCATGTGCATCCGCTACTACCAGTCCACGTTCCCGGAGACCACCCTCGAAAGGGCGATCTTCATCGGCGGAGCATCGCGGCGCACCGATCTGTGCCAGTCGATCGCGCGACTGCTCCGGCTTCCGGCACAACTGGGCGATCCGCTTTCGCGGCTTTCCGGTCTCGATCGTTCCGGTCTGCCGGCGGGTCCGCATCCGGGGTGGGCGGTCGCCTGCGGTCTCGCCACCGCGCCTTCGGACCTCTGATCGGCAGTCCCCATCGATCTCATCGATCCACGGAATCGGCCATGCACGACACCAGCCTCCTGCCCGACGACTACATCGAAGAAGCTCGCGAGCGCCGCACCAACATCGTGGGGCTCGCGCTCTTCGCCATCGTGCTCGGCGGCATCGCGGTCTGGTTCACTCGCACCAACTACGAGTGGCGCGAGGTCCACGATCGTCAGGAACAGGTGAGCGCCTCCTTCTCGGCGGCGGCCTTGGACATCCGCGACATGCAGGAGCAGGAGCAGACCCGGCGGGCCATGCTCGACAAGGCCCAACTCGCCGCCTCGCTGGTCGATCCGGTCCCGCGATCGATCCTGCTGGCCGAACTGGTGCGGCGCATGCCCGAGCAGGTGAGCCTCATCGATCTCGACCTTCGCAGCGAGCCGGTCAAGGTGGCGAAGCCCAAGGCCAAGTCCGAGCCGACCGCCGCCCGCAGCAAGGCCGCGGCGAGTCGCGGCGGCAAGCCGGAGACGCCCGAGCCGGTCAAGCCCGATCCGCTTCGCTACGCGGTCGCGATCACCATCACCGGACTCGCGCCCACCGATCTCGAGGTCTCTCAGTACCTGCAGGAATTGAACCAGCTCGACCTCCTCGAGAGCGTGAGGCTCGAAGTCTCGGAGGAGAAGCAGATCGTGGGGGTTCCCACCCGACAGTTCCGCATCGCCGTGCGCATTGCGCCGGACGCCGACGTCCGCCGCAGCCGCTCGCTGCTGCCGACCTCGGTGGCGGGTCCGGCGGAGACGGAACTGCCGGAACTTCCCGACTTCTCGATGGACCCGGACCTGCCGCCGAGCCCACACACCGCGATCGCCACGGAGATTCCCTGACATGCGCTTCGGCATCCGTGAACTCGTCTTTCTCGCCCTGCTGCTTGCAGTGCCGGCGGCATCCTGGCTGGTGGTCTTCGGCCCGCGGCATCAGCAGATCGAGCAGGCCCGCAACGAGGTCGACCTCAAGCAGGCGACCCTGAAGCAACTTGCCCGCGTGACCAGCCGCATCGACGACCTGCGCGACGAGATCGCCTCCGGCCAGGCAGCGCTGGAGCGCCTGGAGTTGAAGATCCCCGGCCGCGACGGCGTCGACGGCATCCTGCAGCAGATCACCGAACTCGCCATGCAGCACCAGCTGGTGGTGCGTTCGGTCAAGGGCGATCGTCCGCTCTCGGCGCCACTCTACATGGAGCTGCCGCTTTCGATGTCGATCGAAGGCGAGTTCGAGGGGATCTACGGGTTCCTTGCCGATGTGGAGAGCCTCGAGCGCATCACTCGCGTGCACCACCTCAAGATCACCCGCGTGATCGAAGGGAAGGCCACGCAAGCGGAGACGCTTGCGGCACTTCGTGCCGATCTCACTCTCAGCATCTTCTTCGACCCCGGGACCGACGAAACCTCATCGACGCCCTGACGGAGCGAGCACGTGCAACAGTCCAAGGACTCCATTCTCCGCAACACCTTCGATGGCGACGGCCTCACCGAGGAAGTCGTCGGCGAACGACGATCCGTCCGTCGCCTGCGCTCGGGCACCATGGTGGTGCTGCTGATGGCGGGCGTGGCCATCGTGGGCCTCTTCAGCATGCGCAACATCGGTCGCGTCTCCGCCTCGGCCGGGATCAGCGGCGAGATCGAGGCCCTGGTCGCCTCGGTGCTGCCCTCGCAGCTCGGCATCACGGCCGGCGACGGCACCGAGCCCAAGCCCGAAGTCGACGAGTCGGCGCTCTTTTCCATGCTCGACACCGACTTTCGAGCAGACCTTCAGGTGCCGTTCTCCGAGATCGGTCGCGATCCCTTCGAGCCGTGGCGCGACCCCAATCGAGTCGCGGCGCCGGCGACGCCCTTCGCAGTCGATGCCCGCAGCAGTGCCAGAGACGCTTGGGCCGAGGAGATCGAGCGCATTGCGCAGATGCTGCAGCTCAAGTCGCTGATCGGCGGCGGATCTCCGCACGCAATGGCGAACATCAATGGCCGCATCCTTCGTCCAGGAGACCGCTTCACCGTCACCGAGGCGGAAGCGGACTTCTCGATCCTCGCCATTGAACGCGACTCGGTGCGGCTGCGGGCTCGCCATCCCCGCCTCGGCATCGAACGCGAGGTCGAGATCAAGGTGCCTCGGCCCTTCTGAGTCCGCTTCGAGCGGGAGAACAGGTTCATGCCAGATCCGCTGCAATTCGATCCCGACGAGTTCGAGACTCCCGCGCTCGAGGCGGCCGCCGAACCGACGACCGCACCGGCCACCAAACTCGCTCCGCCGCTCGACGACTCGCTCAGCTCGTTGTGGGAGCCAGAGTCCCATGGTGATGCTCGGGGCGACCTCGCCGACCTGCTTCAACAGCAAGGCGCCATCGATGCGGAACGCCTCGCCACCGCGCGGCGACTGCAGCGACAGGCTCCCGGAAAGCGGCTTGCGGAGATCCTCGTCGGGCTCGGCCTCGCCGAAGCGGCGGTGCAAGAGGCGGCGGCCGAGATCGCCGGCGTGCCCTTTCGGCGGGTGAACGCGGGCGAGCACGACGGCGAGATGTTCTCCAAGCTTGGCAGCGACTACTGCCGACGGCATGCGGTGCTTCCGATCGGCGTCGAGTCCGGTCGGGTGGTGGTGGGCACGGTCAGCCCCGACGACGTCTTCCTCATCGACGACGTCAAGCGTCGCCTCGGGGTGGCGCTGGTTCGCCACGTTCTCATCACCGCGAGCGACCTGCAGGCGGTGCTCGAGGCTTCGGCCGGAAACGGCGAAGAGGTCGACATCTCCCGCATCCTCGCCGACGTGGCCGAGGACGACGTCGAGGTGCAGCGCGAGGAAGAGGTCTCCGACGACATCGAGCGACAGGCGGAGAGCTCGCCGGTCGTCCGCTACGTCAACCACATCATTCAGAGCGCGGTGCGCGAAGGCGCCAGCGACATCCACATCGAGCCCGACGAGAAGCAGCTGCGGGTGCGCTTCCGCATCGACGGCGTGCTCTTCGACGCCATGAATCCGCCACGGCGGATGCACGCGGCGCTGACCAGCCGCATCAAGATCATGGCCAACCTCGACATCGCCGAGCGTCGGCTGCCGCAGGATGGGCGAATCCGCGCCGCGGTGGGTGGGCGGCAGCTCGACATCCGCGTCTCCACCGTGCCCACGCCGGCGGGAGAGAAGTCGGTGATGCGTCTGCTCGACAACCGCTCGATCCAGACGTCGCTCGAGGATCTCGGCTTCGAGAGCAAGACCCTCGAGTCCTGGACCGAGCAGATCTCGCAACCGCACGGAATCATCCTGGTCACCGGACCGACCGGCTCCGGCAAGACCACCACGCTCTACAGCTCGATTCGCAAGATGGACATCCGGCGGATGAACGTCTCGACGGTCGAAGACCCCGTCGAGTACCACCTCGCCGGCATCACCCAGATCCAGACCCACGATCGCATCGGCATGTCGTTCTCGCGGGCGCTCAAGGCGCTCTTGCGACAGGACCCCGACGTGGTGATGGTGGGCGAGATCCGCGACCTCGAGACCGCGGTCACCGCGATCCAGGCTGCGCTCACCGGCCACCTGGTGCTCTCCACCCTGCACACCAACGACGCCCCCGGTGCGGTGACGCGGCTCATCAACATCGGCGTGGAGCCGTTCCTGATCGGCGCTGCCCTCAATGCGGTGCTGGCCCAACGGCTGGTCCGGCGAATCTGCCCGAACTGCTGCGGCGTCACCGAGGCGGGTCCCGAACTCAAGGCGGTGCTCGACAAGCACGGCTTCGATCTCGCCAAGCTGCAGGCCGGCAAGGGTTGCGACCAGTGTCGGCAGACCGGCTACAGCGGACGGGTCGGCATCTACGAGCTGCTCACCATGAACGACCGCCTGCGCGATTCGGTGGCGGGCAATCCGAGCATCACGGAGTTCCGCCGCATCTGCATCGGAGAGGGCATGACGACCCTGAGGCAGGATGGCTTCGAGAAGGTCACCCGCGGCCTGACCACGGTGGAAGAGGTCTTCCGCGTCACCGACTCGACGCTCTGAGCCGAGTTCGACTCAGTCGAGCACCGCTGCCGCGCAGAGGATCGCCCACACCGCCACCGAGAACGGCAGCTTGCCCAAGGTGCCGAGCAGGCGGCCGATGGCCGCACCGGTGGCCGGCTTTACGGTGCTGGGCACGCTGCGTCCGACCGCCAACTCGCCCGCCATCGCGCCGAGATAGCTCCCCGCCATCGCGCCGACAACGGTGCCGACGAGCGGGATCAGGATCAGGAACGTCCCGGCCACCGCGCCCGCCATCGATCCGAGCAGGGCTCCGACGATGCCCGAACGCGACGCGCCTGCCCGCTTGGCGCCGAGCGCCGAGGCGATGAACTCGACCAGTTCACCGAGGCCCGCAAGCACCACCGCGACCGCGAGCACCTCGATCGAGAAGGTCGGACGGTCGTCGGCGGGAAGCCACCATCCGTCGACGAGGTCGATGGCGACCGCGAGGCCGATCATGAACCAGGTGCCGGGAAGGCCGAGCAGCATCAGCACCACGCAGGCAAATCCAGCGAGCGCAAAGAGCCCGGCCACCGGCCAGGCGATCCACGCGAGATCGAGCGCCGTCGCGGCGGTGTCTGCCAGCGGCTCGGTCATGTAGGCGCCTCTGAGAGACGGGGGAAGCGCGGCTCCAGCGCCGTGATGCGAACGCGATCGCCTTTCTCGCCCTCGATCCGAAGTCGTTGCCGCCGCAACGGCTTGGAGGAGTCGTCCCACTCGAGTTCGATGTCCCACCCCTCACGGACTTCACAGCACGCCGCCACCCGGCCGCGGCACTGCGGCTCGACCCGGCCGCGACCGCCAGAGAGCTCGCGCGGAGCCTCAAGGGTGAGGTAGAAGCGGCGGTGATCGTCGATCCGCTCCCCAGCGATCGAGGATCCCGGCGGTACGCGGTCGAGGCGTCGGACGAGGCGGAAGGTCGCCACGGTGGCCTCGGGGTCCGTGGTTGGCCGAGGCGGCAGCGGCAACTCGGCCAGCCAGTCGAAGTGATCGGGTTCGCCAGGAACTGCGTGTCGGAGCAGGGCGGTCGCGGGTGGTTCGCTCAGGACGCTCTCCTTCGGATCGGTATCATCGCCGCCTCGTAGCCCCGCCACCCCCGGTGGCCCCATCATTCTTGCCGGCTCCCGCAGGAAGGATCCTCGATGCCACACGCCGCGACTCGATTCGGATTCGCCGCTTCAACGTTTCGCACCGCCGCCGCGCTTGCCGCGGTGATCTTCGCCGCAGGCTGCCACACCGGCAAGAGCAGCGACCAGCTCATCGCCGAAGGCAACCACGCCTACGACTACGGCCGCTACGAGGAGGCCTCGGGCGACTTCCGTCAGGTCCTCGATCGCTACCCCGGCGATGTCGCGGCCAACGTCGGATTCGGCAAGGCTCAGATGGCCCTCGGGAACCTCGGCGACGCTCGCAGCGCTTTCGAGACCGCCGCCGCCGCCATGCCCGAAGACTTCGAGATCTCGCTGCTGCTCGCCGAGGTGCTCTACGAGCAGCGCGACACCACGCGGCTCTATCAGCTGCTTCGCGACCGCGCCGTCGAGCAGGGTCGCATCGAGGCCTGGATCGCCATGGCTCGCTACGCGCTTGAACTCGACGATCCCGATCAGGCCCAGACCGCGGTGATCGCGGCCCTTGAGCTCGCACCGGCTGACGACGTCGCGGTGTATCTGGTCGCGGCAGAACTCGCGGAGCGCGTCGGTGATCAGAAGTTGGCCCTGCGTCGGTTGCGGCAGGCCTACGGAATCAGGCCGGAGGACCCCCGGATCGTGACCGCGATCGTCGAGTACGGCGAGGTGCCGGGGCCCACCATCGCCTTGCCTCCGGGACGGTGACCCGCTCGTGACCGGCCGTCGTCGTCCCGATGCGGAAGGGGGCTGGCTCGACCGGCTCGCGGTGCTCGGCGACCTCGGTCGAGTGCGGATCCTGCGACTGCTCGAGGCCGAGGAACTCGGGGTCGGCGAACTTGCCCGCTGCCTGCAATGGCCGCAGTCGACCGCGAGCCGCCAGCTGAAGCCTCTGCATGATCGGGGTCTGGTGCGACGGAGAGTCGACGGGACCAATGCGTTCTATCGCCTCGACCGCGGCGACCTCGGCGAGCCGCTGGCGTCGGTGTGGGCATCGACCCTCGCGCGGCTCGCCACCGAGTCCGACGCCACCGCCGCCTTCGCCGAGGACGACCACCGCCTGCGGGAAGTCCTCGCAGCCCGGCGGATCGACAGCCGCTCGTTCTTCGGCCGCGTCGGCGGCGAGTGGGATCAGATCCGCCGCGAGCTCTTCGGCGAGCATGTCCTCGACGAAGCCTTGCTCGGACTGGTGCCGCCGACGTGGGTGATCGCGGATCTCGGCTGCGGCACCGGCGAGATCGCGGCACGGCTCGCCGGCCAGGTGCGGCGGGTGATCGCGGTCGATCGCGAGCCATCGATGATCGAAGCTGCACGAAATCGCCTCTCCGAACATTCGGCAGCCGAGGTTCGGCAGGGCGACCTGCACGAACTTCCCATCGACGACGGTGAACTCGATGCGGCGGTGCTTTCGCTGGTCCTGCATCACCTCGTCGAGCCCGCCGCAGCGGTCGCCGAAGCGGCGCGAGTGCTCCGGCCGGGAGGCCTGCTCTTGGTGATCGACATGGTCGCCCACGACCGCGAGGCCTACCTCACCACCATGGGTCATGTGCACCTGGGATTCGATGAGGGCGACGCGCGGCGGTGGGCCGACGCGGCAGGGTTGCGACTTGCTTCCTTCCGGAGATTGCGTCCCGAACTCGACCGCCGCGGGCCGGGCCTCTTCGCGGCGACGTTCGTATCGCCCTAAGCCCGATGCAGCATCACGCGGGGCGCTGCCGAAGCGGCGGACGACTCGCGGTCTACCGCCGGAACGGGATGACATGGGGGCCGGCCGCCCTCGGCGGTCCCGCCGGCGATCGAAGCACCCGCGAATCAGTTGAGCAGGAAGATCTCGCCCTGCGCGGTACCGACGAGATCGTCGTGGTCGAGCAGGTCTTCGCGGCCTGCGAAGGGGAGCCAGATGTTGTCGGCTTCGGCGCCGGGACGTGCAAGCCGCGGATCGCGAAGGAAGATCACCGCCCCGTCGCCGTGCATCACGTTCTGGCCACGGTCGTCATGCTCCGGAGAGCACCGTTCCAGTTGCACCCGTTCGCCGCCGAGCACCAACTCCAACACCGGGTTGCGGTCGCCGACGATGACGAGGGCAGGCACGAGCGCCATGCGCAACTCCGCCTCGTGGGCAGGAACCCGGAAACTGAATGTGCCGCCTTGAGTTGGATGATTGGGGCAACCAAGGCAGTGGGGATTCGAGCAGTAGCCGCCGTCGGAAAGGGCCCGAAGTTGATCGCCGTGGTGGTACCCGCCGCCGATCGGAAAACGACCGCTGCCGAAGTCGAGCCCGGGCACGAGACTCGCCGCAAAGGGCATGCTGCCCTCATGGTCGTCTGCGTAGGCCGCGAACGCGCCGCCGAGCGAGCGCATGCCGTCTCCGCAGGCGGCGATGCCGCGATTGGTGCGAACGTGGTTCGTGAGCGGCACCGCGAGGCTCACCGTGAGGATCAGGACCGCGGCGATCGCCGCGAACTCCCCGATGCGAAAGCGGCTGCGGACCATGGTTCGCGTTTCGAGATGCTGCCGGACGGCCAAGCGGCCTTGCCGCTCGCTCTCATGGCGATCGATCCGAAGCATGGTCGCGTGGGTCAGCGATCGCAGGTCCGCTTCGCTTGCCGAAGCGTCCTCGATCGCCTCGAGTCGACGGAAGAGACGCAACGCGGCCGCGGCGCGGACCTGCATTGCCGCAGGTACCCGCTCGAGATCGAAGTCCGCCTCGATCAGGGCATCGACCGCCGCAGCGTCAGCCTCGGCAAGTCGGGCAACGCCGTCGGAGCTGTGGTCGTGGTCGTGGGGGTCTTGGTTCAACAGTCGGATTCCATTCGCCGGGGGAAGGGGGTCGTCACTCTGGGGCAGGGTCGCCGCCGCGGTGGGGAGCGGTGGCGATCCGCCACTGTTCCGCAAAGGTGGCCACCGCGCTGTGCAGTCGGCTCTTGACCGTCCCGAGGGGAACCTCGAGGGTCTCGGAGATCTGCTGGTAACTCATGCGATGGAAGTAGGAGAGCAGCAGGATCTCGCGATAGTGGCTCGGCATCGCGTCGACCACCTCGCGGATACGTCCTGCGTCCTCGGATCGTTCGACGGGCGCGTCGGGCGTTTCGGCATCGCCTTCGAGCAGGTCGACGAGGGTTCCGCCGTCATCGGAGTGGCCGATCGGCGTGGAGAGGCTCGCCGCGGCCCGACGCTTCTGGCGGCGGTGATGGTCGCGGGCCTTGTTGGCGGCGATGGTGAAGAGCCAGGGCTTGAAGGAGCGGGACGCGTCGAACTGGTCCGCCGAAAGGTGAATCTGGAGGAAGGTCTCCTGGAAGACGTCCTCCGCCGCAGCGCGGCCGTTCAGGAACCGCGTCAGGAAGTTGAGGAGTTCGGCCCGGTAGCGCTCGATGATCCGCTCGAACGCGGTCCGGTCCCCCTCGCGATAGGCCACCAGAAGGGCCTCGTCGCTCGGAACCGCCTGACTCTTCGGGGATGCCGCCACCAATGCCTCCGCCCGACCGCCGGCTCGGCAAGCAGCCGAGCGGAGTCCCACCTCGTCGGCGCGGCTCAGGAACGCCCCGACCGCACCGGGAACAGACTCCGCCCACAGGCGGAACCGGTTCCGAAGACCTTGAAGCGTAGCGGAAACCGCCTCGATGACGCATGGCGAGGGTCTGGCGAACGTGCCGGCGCGAGCAGGTCCCAACTGCGGTCGCCCGGCGAGCCACGCGGGCAGGCAGCCTGGCCCGAGGCGGAGGCCTTCGAGCGACTCCCCAATGAAAACCCCGCGCAGGTCAACGGCGTGCATCGCCCTCCTACGGCGCCGGGCGGCGCGGGATCGCGGAGAGGAGAGAAATTTCGGTAGGATTCCTCATCTCGCCGCGGATGGCGGTCAAGTACCCCCGACGGACCCGAAATCGAGGGTCCCGAAGTGCCCTCCACGGCCGGTCCGAGGCTCCCGGACCCATCGGTCCGACCCTCGTCCGTCGCCCCTGTTCCTCTCCGATCGCCTCCGAGTCCTCCGAGAATGCCCGTACCAGTCGCCCAGATGTGGACCGTCGCGAGCTACGTGCTCTCGCAGAAGCTCCGCGGCCGCAAGCGCTATCCGCTCGTCCTCATGCTCGAGCCGCTCTTCCGCTGCAACCTCGCCTGCGCGGGCTGCGGGAAGATCCAGTACCCGCCGCACATCCTGAAGCGGCACCTCTCGGTCGAGGAGTGCATGAAGGCGGTGGACGAGTGCGGCGCGCCGATGGTCTCGATCCCCGGCGGCGAGCCGCTGCTGCATCCGGAGATCCGCGAGATCGTCGCCGAGCTCGTCAAGCGGAAGAAGTACATCTACCTCTGCACAAACGCGATCCTTCTCAAGGAAAAGCTCGAGGCGGGCTGGTTCACGCCGAGCCGCTACCTGACCTTCTCGGTGCACATGGACGGGCAGGAAGAGCACCACGACTTCGCGGTCGCCCGCGAGGGCACCTATCAGAAGGCGATCGCGGGCATCCGGCTCGCGGTCGAGCGCGGCTTCCGCGTCACCACCAACACCACCCTCTTCGACTCCTGCGACCCCAACTCGGTCCGGGGCTTCTTCGACGAGATGATGGAGGTTGGCGTCGAGGGCATGATGGTCAGCCCCGGCTACGCCTACGACAAGGCTCCCGACCAGAAGAGCTTCCTCAAGCGGCAGAAGACCCACGAACTCTTCGAGATGATCCTCTCCAACCGCAAGGACGGAAAGCGTTCCTGGCGCTTCAACCAGTCGCCGCTCTTCCTCGAGTTCCTGATGGGCAAGCGCGACTACGAGTGCACGCCCTGGGGCAACCCGACCTACAACCTCTTCGGCTGGCAGAAGCCCTGCTACCTGCTGCAAGAGGGCTACGTCGACACCTTCGACGAACTGATCAACGGCACCGAGTGGGCGAACTACGGTCGCGCTTCGGGCAACGCCAAGTGCCAGAACTGCATGGTGCACTGCGGGTACGAACCGACCGCGGTCGACCACACCTTCAGCTCCTTCGGCGGCCTGTGGGGCACGATCAAGGCGATGGTC
>JAPOKA010000196.1 GCA_029977865.1 bacterium | reverse complement strand
ATTCAACAGGCCTTTATCGGCGGCCAATGGGCCGGCGCGGCATCCGGCGCAACGGTGCCGGTCGACAATCCCGCGACGGGGGCGATCATCGGCACCGTGCCCGATTGCGGCGAAGCGGAGACGCAGGCCGCCATCGCCGCTGCCGGCGCGGCATGGCCGGCATGGCGCGCGAAGACGGCGGGCGAGCGCGCGGCGCTGCTGGAGCGGTGGCATATGCTGGTGCTGGAAAATGTCGCCGACCTTGGCCGGATCATGACCGCCGAGCAGGGCAAGCCGATCGCCGAGGCCGAGGCCGAGATCCGCTATGCGGCGAGCTTCATCAAATGGTTCGCCGAGGAAGCACGGCGGATCGACGGCGGGATCATCCCCGCGCCCGAAGCCAATCGCCGCATCCTGATCATGAAGGAGCCGGTCGGCGTGTCGGCGGCGATCACGCCCTGGAATTTCCCGGCGGCGATGATCACGCGCAAATGCGCCCCTGCTTTGGGGGCGGGATGTCCAGTGGTGGTGAAGCCTTCCGAACTCACGCCCTTCACCG
>JAPOKA010000195.1 GCA_029977865.1 bacterium | reverse complement strand
GCCTTAACGGGTGTACGGCCACATCGGGACTGAGACACGGCCCGAGTTCCATAAGGAATCTGCAGTGAGGAATCTTGGACAATGCACGAAAGTGTGATCCAGCTATATCGCGTGAGTGATGAAGGGTATGTAGCTTGTAAAGCTCTTTCAGCAAGAATAGATGAAATTTTCATCTAAATCATAATGAGATGTCTTGCATAAGAAGCCCCGGCAAATTTCTGTGCCAGCAGCCGCGGTAATACAGAGGGGGCGAGTGTTATTCGGAATAATTGGGCGTAAATGGCGTGTAGGTTGTGCTTCGTAGTTGTCGGTTAAAGCCCCACCGTTATTGTGGGTATGGCTGATAGAACGGTTGCACTAGAGACTGAGAGAGGAAAGGGGAATTTCGGGTGTAAAAGTTAAATTTTTAGATATTCGAAGGAAGACCAAATGCGAAGGCACCTTTCTGGCTCTGATCTGACACTGAGGCGCGAAGGCGTGGGGAGCGAAGCCGATTAGATACCGGCGTAGTCCACGCAGTCAACCATGCTGTATTCCTT
>JAPOKA010000194.1 GCA_029977865.1 bacterium | reverse complement strand
GAGCTATCTCCTAGTTTGATTGGCCTTTCACCCCTACCCACAGTTCATCCAAATACTTTTCAACGTATACTGGTTCGGGCCTCCATTATGTTTTACCATAAGTTCACCCTGACCATGGGTAGATCACTAGGTTTCGCGTCTACCTCCACTGACTGAACGCCCTGTTAAGACTCGCTTTCGCTCCGGCTCCAAATCAAAAATTTTTAACCTTGCCAGTGAAGAGTAACTCGTAGGCTCATTATGCAAAAGGCACGCCGTCAGTTCACGAAGAACCTCCGACCGCTTGTAAGCGCAAGGTTTCAGGTACTATTTCACCCCCTTTTTCAGGGTACTTTTCACCTTTCCCTCACGGTACTAGTTCACTATCGGTCTCTCAGTCGTATTTAGCCTTACCGGATGGTGCCGGCAGATTCAAACGGAATTTCACCTGTTCCGTCCTACTCAGGATACCACTACTTCAATAAAACTTACCAATACTGGGCTTTCACCATCTATGGCTTAATTTTCCAAAAAATTCTTGTTCGTTTTATATCGGATGT
>JAPOKA010000193.1 GCA_029977865.1 bacterium | reverse complement strand
GGTATAGCTCAGTTGGTAGAGCACCGCCTTTGCACGGCGGTTGTCAGCGGTTCGACTCCGCTTACCTCCACAAAAATTTAAAAATTCATTTTAAACTAATTCGTTTAAATATATGTAAAATGTAATTTTGACTCTAAAAATAAGAGTTTCTGTGTTAAATTCAAGGAACTAAGAGTTTATGGGGAATACCTTGGCATTCAGAAGCGATGAAGGACGTGGTTACCAACGAAATGCTTCGGGGAGCTGGAAACAAGCTATGATCCGGAGGTCTCCGAATGAGGAAACTTTAATAATAACTACTTATTGAATTCATAGATAAGTAAGAGCGAACCTAGGGAACTGAAACATCTTAGTACCTAGAGGAAAAGAAAGTAAAAACGATTCCCTTAGTAGCGGCGAGCGAAATGGGAACAGCCTAAACTTAATTCAAAATTAAGGGTAGTGGGACAATTATAACGATAATGTAACAATTAGAAGAACAAGTTTGGAATACTTGACCATAGAGAGTGATAGTCTCGTATTCGAAAATTGAAACAATCA
>JAPOKA010000192.1 GCA_029977865.1 bacterium | reverse complement strand
CCTCATTCGGAGACCTCCGGATCATAGCTTGTTTCCAGCTCCCCGAAGCGTATCGTCGGTAACCACGTCCTTCATCGCTTCTGAATGCCAAGGTATCCCCCATAAACTCTTAGTTCCTTGAATTTAACACAGAAACTAATAATTTTAGTTTTAATATATAAATTTAAAATAAATTATTTTAAATTTGGAGGTAAGCGGAGTCGAACCGCTGACAACCGCCGTGCAAAGGCGGTGCTCTACCAACTGAGCTATACCCCCGTTTGGGCTATTCTGGACTTGAACCAGAGGCCTCACCCTTATCAGGGGTGTGCTCTAGCCAGCTGAGCTAATCCCCCGAATGAAAATGATAGTAGTCCCGAGCAGATTTGAACTGCTGACCCCTACATTATCAGTGTAGTGCTCTAACCAACTGAGCTACGGGACTTTATAAAAATCCTCCTACTCTGAGTCCCGTAGGGAGGACTTCCTGCTTATTCAATATTTTGAAGGAAAAGAAACAACTACGTCATTCCTAAGAATTACCACGAACCATCCGTTTTTCT
>JAPOKA010000191.1 GCA_029977865.1 bacterium | reverse complement strand
TACAGCAGCGGCTCGGCGCCGCTGTCCGCGTTCGCCTCCTTGGCGGTGTCGACGACGACGCGCGCGAGGTACTCGAGGTTCACCTGGTGCACGATCCCAGCCCCGGGCGGCACGACGCGGAAGTTGGAGAAGGCGCCAGACCCCCACTTGATGAACTGGAAGCGCTCCTTGTTGCGCTGCATCTCGAGCGCCTTGTTCTTCTCCACCGCCTGCGGGTCTCGGTACACGTCCACCTGCACGCTGTGGTCGACGACGAGGTCGACGGGGACGAGCGGGTTGACGCGCTGCGGGTCCCCCCCGAGCGCGCTCACGGCGTCGCGCATCGCCGCGAGGTCGACCACGCACGGCACGCCCGTGAAGTCCTGCAGAAGCACGCGCGCGGGGCAGAAGGGCACCTCCACGCTCCCGGCGTTGCCCTCGCTGTAGTAGCCCAGGATGCGCCCGACGTCCTCCGCCGTCACGATGTGGCCGTCGGCGTTGCGGATCGCTGCGTTGGCGTGCGTTTGCGCGCCGTCAGTCGAAACCCCAGCCCACGGCCCCCCA
>JAPOKA010000190.1 GCA_029977865.1 bacterium | reverse complement strand
CAGCACGTTCGCGTTCTCGATGACGCGGCAGAAGTTCTGGTACGCCTCCTCGCCGTCGAGCATCAGCTCGAGGAAGCAGCGGTCGAGCTTGTTCACCGTCATCACCGGGCGGATGCGCTCGCCGAGCGCCTGGCGAAGCACCGTCTCCGTCTGCACGCAGACGCCCTCGACGCAGTCGACGACGACGAGCGCGCCGTCGGTGATGCGCAGCGCGGCGGTCACCTCGGAGGAGAAGTCGACGTGGCCGGGGGAGTCGATCAGGTTGATCAGGTAGTCCTGCCCGTCGCGGGGAACCTTCTCGGGGAGGCGCGCGAGCGACTCGTCGTCCATCTGGTAGAAAAGAGAGATGCCGGTGGACTTGATGGTGATGCAGCGATCCTGCTCATCCTGACGCGTGTCCGTCAGGCGCGCGTCGCCCGCGTTCTCCTGCGCGATGATACCCGCGGCGGCGACGAGGGAGTCCGTGAGGGTGGACTTACCCTGTTGGTTGTCGTCGCATATATGGGAGGGGGAAGAGAGGGAAGAAAAGCGGAAGACGAGCGC
>JAPOKA010000189.1 GCA_029977865.1 bacterium | reverse complement strand
ATGCAGCACTGCCTGTTGTCTGCGTCAGTTGGCGCGATGCCGATGCTTATGTGGCGTGGCTCGCAGGGAGAACGGGCAAGCCCTATCGCTTATTGAGTGAAGCGGAGTGGGAGTACGCCGCGGGGGCAGGGTCTGGCGAACCATGGCCCTGGGGGGCGATTACCCAAGACATCTGTTTGCATGCCAATGTCCTCGATCAATCGGCGATGGCTGTTTTGCAGGATCACCCGGTGAGTCGTGTTCCCAACGCGGCGGTGACCTGCGACGACGGCGCGGCGACCCGCGCGCCCGTCGGGCATTACCAGTCCAATAAGTTTGGCATTAACGATATGGTCGGCAACGTGTGGGAGTGGGTCGCTGATTGCTCGGTGTTGCCCTATGCGGATCAACCGACAGATGGGTCAGCGATGACGCCGCGCACCGGGGAGTGCACACACCGCGCAATACGCGGTGGCAGTTGGCGCAGCCGTCTGGAGCGCCAGCGCGTCACATTTCGTGGGCGTGACCCTGAACAGACGCGCAGTGATATCTTTGGGTTTCGGGTGGC
>JAPOKA010000188.1 GCA_029977865.1 bacterium | reverse complement strand
GGTGGGACGACGAATTTCAATTCACGCCCAGGGCGGACGCCTCGCCGAGGAGCTCGGGCAAGCGCACGCCCCCGAGGTCGCCGCGAGGAGGAGCCCCGGCGGGAGGATCTACCCGAATCCTATTCTATCCGACGTCGCCTCGGCCGCGAGGAGACGACGCGCACAGCCCGGCGTCCAGCTCCGGCACCTCGCGCGGGTCCCCCGACGAAAACCAGATTCCCGCCTCGCAGATTCCCGGCTCGAGCGGACGCCGGCGTGGCTTCACCGACGGATTCACGCCGCCGAGCGCGGACCCGAACGCGTCGCCGCCCGCGCCCAATCG